>NZ_JBHYUU010000212.1:0-12840 GCF_042749955.1 Kitasatospora sp. NPDC059462
AGGCCGGGACCGGAGCCGAAGGCCGGGACCGGAGCCGAAGGCCGGGACCGGAGCCTTCGGCGACCGGCGGGTACGCCACGCCCTCCCGGTCCGCTCCCGGCTGCCGGGACGGGAGCGGACCGGGGCCGGGGGTGGCCGACAGGTACGTCGTGTGGGGGTGGGGTCAGAGGGTGGTGGCCAGTTCGGTGCCCTGCTTGATGGCGCGCTTGGCGTCGAGTTCGGCTGCCTCGTGGGCGCCGCCGACGAGGTGGGGGGTGAGGCCGAGGGCGCGCAGGGCGGTGTCCAGGTCGCGGCGCGGTTCCTGGCCGGTGCAGAGCACCACGGTGTCCACGGGCAGCAGCTGCGGCTCGCCGTCGAGGGTGAGGTGCAGTCCGGCGTCGTCGATCCGCTCGTAGCGGGCGCCGGCGACCATGGTGACGCCGCGGTGCTTGAGCTCGGTGCGGTGGATCCAGCCGGTGGTCTTGCCGAGCCCGGCGCCGACCTTGCCCGCCTTGCGCTGCAGCAGGTGAACCCGGCGCGGCGGCTCGGGGCGCTCGGGGCGGGCGAGCCCTCCGCGCTCGCGGTACTCCTCGTCGATGCCCCAGTGGCGGCGGTGGACGGCGGCGTCCAGGCTCGCCGCGTCGCCCGCGTCGGTGAGGTACTCGGCGACGTCGAAGCCGATGCCGCCCGCGCCGAGGATCGCGACCCGCTCGCCGACCGGGGCGCCGTCGCGCAGCACGTCGAGGTAGCCGAGCACGCTGGGGTGGTCGACGCCCGGCAGGTCGGCGGCGTCGGGGACGCGCGGGGTGACGCCGGTGGCGAGCACGATCTCGTCGAAGCCCTCCGCGGCGAGGTCGGGCGCCTGCGCCCACGCGCCGAGCCGCAGCTCCACGCCGAGGGCGTCGAGCCGGTGGCGGTAGTAGCGCAGGGTCTCGGCGAACTCCTCCTTGCCGGGGATGCGACGGGCGATGTCGAGCTGCCCGCCGATGGTGTCGGCCGCGTCGAACAGGGTGACCCGGTGGCCGCGCTCGGCGGCCGTGACGGCGAAGGCGAGGCCGGCCGGTCCGGCGCCGACGACGCCGATCCGCTTGGCGAGCCGGGTGGGGGCGAGGACGAGCTCGGTCTCGTGGCAGGCGCGCGGGTTGACCAGGCAGGAGGTGATCCGCCCGCTGAAGGTGTGGTCGAGGCAGGCCTGGTTGCAGCCGATGCAGGTGTTGACGGCCTCGGGGCGGCCCTCGGCGGCCTTGGCGACGAACTCGGGGTCGGCGAGCAGCGGGCGGGCGAGCGAGACGAGGTCGGCGAAGCCGTCGGCGAGCAGGTGCTCGGCCAGCTCGGGGGTGTTGATCCGGTTGGTGGTGACCAGCGGGACGGAGACGGAGCCCATCACCCGCTTGGTCACCCAGGCGTAGGCGCCGCGCGGCACCGAGGTGGCGATGGTGGGGATGCGCGCCTCGTGCCAGCCGATGCCGGTGTTGATGATGGTGGCGCCGGCCTCCTCGACCGCCCCGGCGAGGCGGATCACCTCGTCGAGGGTGGAGCCGCCGGGAACGAGGTCGAGCATGGAGAGCCGGTAGATCAGGATGAAGTCGGGGCCGACCCGCTCGCGCACCCGGCGGACGATCTCGACCGGGAAGCGCATCCGGTTCTCGTACGGGCCGCCCCACTCGTCCTCGCGGTGGTTGGTGGCGGCGGCGATGAACTCGTTGACCAGGTAGCCCTCGGAGCCCATGATCTCGACGCCGTCGTACCCGGCGCGCCGGGCGAGCTCGGCGCAGCGGGCGAAGTCGTCGATGGTCCGCTCGACCTCCTCGGCGGTGAGGGCGCGCGGTGGGAAGGGGCTGATCGGGGCCTGCACGGCGCTGGGGGCGACCAGGCCCGGGTGGTAGGCGTAGCGGCCGAAGTGCAGGATCTGCAGGGCGATCCGGCCGCCGGCGGCGTGCACGGCGTCGGTGACGACGCGGTGCTCGTCGGCCTCCTGCTCGGTGGTGAGCTTGGCGCCGCCGTCCCAGGGGCGGCCGGCCTCGTTGGGGGCGATGCCGCCGGTGACGATGAGGCCCACGCCGCCGCGGGCGCGTTCGGCGTAGAAGGCGGCCATCCGCTCGAAGCCGCCGGGCGCCTCCTCCAGGCCGACGTGCATGGAGCCCATGATCACGCGGTTGGGGAGGGTGGTGAACCCGAGGTCGAGCGGGCGCAGCAGGTGCGGGTAGGGGGCTGCGGGGGTGCCGGCGGTCGTCGTCATCGCGGCGTCTCCTGGGAGGGGCTGGTGGTTACTCCACGGTAGGGGACGCGCAGGACCCTATGCAACCAGTTGCATAGGTGATCCGGGGAACACCGGCCGGCTTTCGCTGACGGATCATCAGTTCACGTCGTATCGTCGACAGGTCGACGGAACGAACGAGGAAACGACGGACATCGGCGGACGGGACCCGGTCGGCGGGCCCCGGCGAGGAGGGGAGAAGGCCGTGCGGGGTGGATCGGTCGCCGTGGTCGGCGGCAGCATCGCGGGGTGCGCGTTCGCGCGGGCGGCGGCCCGGGGCGGCGCCGAGCGGGTCACCGTGCTGGAGCGCAGTCCGGGACACCTGGAGGACCGCGGGGTGGGCCTGTGCATCCTGCTGGACCGCTACGACGAACTGGTCCGGGCCGGGCACCTCGACGACGGCATCCGGCACCACCCCGTCACCGCCCGGCACTGGCTCGCCAAGGACGAGCGCGGCTCCGGCCCGCGCGGGCGGGCGCTGTGGGTGCAGCCGATGGCGATGCACTCCTACCACTGGGGCGTGCTCTGGCAGGGCCTGCGCGAACGCACCCCGGAGGGCGTCGAGTTCCGCCCCGGCACGGCCGTCACGGCGGCCGGCGGCACCGACGCCGCCGGGCCCGCCTGGGTGGAGACGGCGGCCGGCGGGCGCGAGGAGCACGACCTCGTGGTCGGCGCCGACGGCCACCGCTCGGTGGTGCGCACCGCCGTCTGCCCCGAGGCCCGCTCCGAGTACGCCGGGTACGTCGCCTGGCGCGGCAGCTTCGACGCCCGGCTGCTGGACACCCTCCCGGGCGGCGCGGCCCGCTGGCCCGAGCAGGAGGTGATCACCGTCTGCTACCCCGGCGGTCAGGTGGTGCTCTACCGCATCCCCGGCCTCGAACCCGGCACCACCCTGGTCAACTGGGTCTTCTACGCCCCCGCCCCCGCCTGGCTGCAGCGCGCCGACGAGGACTCCGACCCGCTCGGCTTCCCGGTCGGCTCGCTGGACGCCGCCCACCACGGCGAACTGGCCGAGCTCGCCGGGCGCGTCCTGCCCTCGTACTGGGCGGGCGTGATCACCCTGACCCCGGTCGGGCGGATCCTGCTCCAGCCGATCCACGACCTGGAGACGCCGCGCCGCACCGCCGGGCGGCTGCTGCTCGCCGGTGACGCCGCGACGCTGGTCCGCCCGCACACCACCAGCGGCGCCGCCAAGGCGCTCCAGGACGCCTGCGCCTTCGAGGACGCCTGGCGGACGACGGCGGACTGGGCCGACCTGCTGCCCGGCTACGACCGCGAGCGCGGCGCGGCCGGGCACGCCCTGGTGGACCTCAGCCGCCGGCTCGGCCGGGCCCAGGTCACCGGCGCGCCGGACTGGTCGGCCATCGACGAGCCGGGCATGGTGGCGTGGTGGCGCCAACAGCTGGGCAGCACCGGCGGATTCGGCGGGCTGGCGCTCGACCGGGCGCCGAACCCGCCGTCGGCCACCGGGCGTTGACCCGCTCAGTCGACCGCCCGGTGACCCGCTGCCGACCTGCGGGGTCCCCCTCGGGGGGCCCGCCGGTCAGACGTTCACGCGGATCGGACGTTCACGCCGGTCAGACGTTCACGCCGTAGTCGGTGGCGATGCCGCGCAGGCCGGAGGCGTAGCCCTGGCCGATCGCCCGGAACTTCCACTCGGCGCCGTTGCGGTACAGCTCGCCGAAGACCATCGCGGTCTCGGTGGAGGCGTCCTCGGTGAGGTCGTAGCGGGCCAGCTCCTGGCCGTTGGCCTGGTTGACGATCCGGATGAACGCGTTGCGCACCTGGCCGAAGCTCTGGAACCGGGCGTCCGCGTCGTAGATCGACACCGGGAAGACCACCTTGGCCACCTCCGCCGGGACGGCGGCGAGGTCCACCTTGATCTGCTCGTCGTCGCCGTCACCGCCACCGGTGAGGTTGTCACCGCTGTGCTCGACCGAACCCTCCGGGCTGGTCAGGTTGTTGAAGAAGACGAAGTGCTGGTCCGAGACCACCTTGCCGTGCGCGTTGCAGAGCAGCGCGCTCGCGTCCAGGTCGTAGTCGGCGCCGGTGGTGGTACGGACGTCCCAGCCGAGTCCGACGATGACGGCCGTCAGTCCCGGCGCCTCCTTGGTCAGCGAGACATTGCCGCCCTTGGCCAGCGAAACTCCCACGATTGCCCTCCTCGGTCGCTCTCCCTGCCAACGAATCTACAGCACTGTAGAGATCACGAGTATCCGTCACCCGACAACAGACCGGCCACGTGGTCCGGCAACAGACAGGCCCGCCCGGACAGCAGTTCGACGAACGCCGCCGTGAGCGCGTCCGGCCTGGTCCGGGTGTACGCCGCCAGCGGCCGGCGCACCGGCGGCTCCGGCCGGCGCACCAGGCCCTCGAACCCGGCCGGCACGATGTTCGCGGGCACCAGCGCCGGCCCCAGCCCGGCGGCCGCCAGCAGCGGCGCCGCCGCCGTCTGCTCGGTGCGCACCGCCGCCCGGGGCCGGAACCCCGCCTCCGCGCACGCCGCGTCCAGCAGGTCCGCCAGGCCGTTGCCCGGCGCGTAGTGCACCCAGTCGCATCCGGCCAGCTCCGCCAGCGGCACCCGGCCGCTGCCCGCGCCCATCTCCTCGGGGAGCACCAGCACGAACTCCTCCACCCCCAGTTCCCGGATCGGCCCTTCCCAGTCCGCCGGCGGCGTCCCCACCGCCACGTCCGCCTGCCCGGCCGCCATCGCCGCCCGCAGCTCCTCGTTGTGCGCGAACTCCCGCAGCCGGATCCGCACCCCCGGATGCACCGCCCGCCAGGCCCGCAGCACCGGCGGCAGGATGCCCAGGCTCACCGAGTACACCGTCGCCAACTCCAGCTCCCCGCCCGCCAGTCCGGCCGCCTGCCGGGCCGCCGCCCGCACCCGCCCGGCGTCCGCCAGCGCCGCCCGCGCGTGCGGCAGCACCGCCCGCCCCACCGGCGTCAGCCGCACCCCCCGCGGCAACCGCTCCAGCAGCGGCCCGCCCACCGACTTCTCCAGCGCCCGCACCTGGTGCGACAGCGCCGGCTGGGTGACGTGCAGCAGCTCGGCGGCACGGGTGAAGGAGCCGGTGTCGACGACGGTGACCAGGTACTCGAACTGCCGGAGGGTAGCCATGCACGCAGTTTATGGGTTCGACAGAAAACAATCCTTGGACGCATCACCGCTGGTCGGAGCAGCCTTTAGGCATGACCGCCAACACCTTCCCCCTCCCCCTCCCCGTCACCCTCCCGCTCCCCCTCGCCTCCCGCCGCGTCGTCGTGGTCGGCGCCGGCTCCCACACCGGCCGCGCCCTCGCCCACGCCGCCTCCGCCGCCGGAGCCGAACTGATCCTCGCCGGCCCCGACCCGCGCAAGCTGGAGTGGACGGCCGGCGAACTGTCCGGCCCCGCGAAGGTCGTCCCCGTCGACCTCACCGACGAGGCGTCCATCGCCGCCCTCGCCGCCGCCACCGGCCGCTTCGACCACCTGGTCTCCACCGCCGCCCTGCCCGCCAACGGCCCGCTCGCCGACCTCGAACTCGCCGACATCCACCGCGCGTTCGCCGCCAAGGTCTACGGCCCGCTGCTGCTCGCCAAGCACCTCGCCCCGAACGCCGCCACCGACACCCCCGACGGCGCCTCCTTCACCTTCTTCTCCGGCGTCGCCGCCTGGCGCCCCGCCCCCGCCCGCACCGTGATGGCCACCACCAACGGCGCCCTCGCCTTCCTCGTCCAGGCCCTCGCCGTCGAGATCGCCCCCGTCCGCGTCAACGCCGTCTCCCCCGGGATCGTCGACACCGGCGCCTGGGACCGCCTGGGCGCCGACAAGGCCGCCTTCCTCCACACCACCGCCACCCGCAACCCCGCCCGCCGCACCGGCACCACCGACGACCTGGTCCACGCCGTCCACTACGCCATGACCAGCCCCTACGTCACCGGCACCGTCCTCCACGTCGACGGCGGCGGCCGCCTGGCCTGATGGTGAGCGGACCCCTTCCGCTTCCGCCGCCCGGGGCGCGGCGTCCGTCCAGTAGTGGAAACAGGCCTCCACACACCTGCGGAGCCCCCGGGCTCCGCAGGCCCGGCGGGTTCGAAGTCGACCTCGTCAGGTACGGCGACTCGAACTCGTCGACGTACAGCCCGGACGCCCGGTCAGAGGAACCGGATCTCGGCGGCGGCGACGACCACGATCTCGCCGTCCGGGGGAACGTGGACGGCGTACGTGGACGCCGAACCGTCCCGCTCCATCCCCACCCCCACGACCTCCACGACATCGCCGCAGCTCATCGGCACATCGGGCATGTCGTCGAGGATCTCGGCGGAACAGCCCAGGAATCCATTGACCGCCGCCAAGGGATCCAGCGGGCTCAATTCCCCGGCCGATTCGAGAAATTCACCCGGAAGGCTCCACAGCGAACCGTCCTGGACCAGGTAGACCCCGTAGGAGATGTCGCCGCCTTCGCTCACGGCTTCCACCACGACTCCGGCCGAACCGACCAGCTCGTCCCCGAGGAACAACCCGTCTCCGGACGGTTCGGCGGGGTTGCGGAGACGGACGATTTCACGCCGGGAGAACACCGCTCCGGCCGGCCAGGAGCCCCCGCCGTCCGCCCCGTTCGCATGCCCCACCGGACCGCCCCCCAAGGAAATGGATTTCTCCGCTCTGAATTCCGACCATAATACGGCAGGCCCCGCCGATCCCTGGGATCGGCGGGGCCTGCTGCTCAGGCGTCGGGCGTCAGTGTCCCTTCTTCTTCGACACGTGTGTCAGCCTTCCCTTGAGGCTCACGTTGAGATGGTTCACCTTCGTACCGAAGTACTTTCGGTGGTTCTTGAGCTGGACGTCCCACTCCCACTTCTCACCCGCGGTGCGGGACGGTCCCTTGACCCAGGCGTTGCCGTGCTTGTCGAGGATTCCGCTCCGGCCGTTCACCCGGCCGGTCGGCAGCGGCTGGTTGGGCCGCCAGTGGGACGGCGGGACGTACCGGATCTTGCCGCGCGTGGGCAGACCGTGGGCCTTGATCACCGCCTTCTTCGTGATCGGGCAGACCTCGCTGGTGTTGTGCACCAGCGCGTCACCGGTGCCGCCCGCCACGAAGTAGGTGTGCGCGTCACCGACATTGAGGTTGTAGACGAGCTGGTCGGCGACATCGCCCTCGTCCTCGACGGAACGCACCTCGGCCGGGACGCCGTCCGAGCCGATCAGCCGGTCGCCCACCTGGACGGCTCCCGCGTCGACCCAGCCGCGGTCCTCGACGAAGACCGGGTGGTAGGCCGTGGCGCGGATCGCCGGAGTATTCGGGTCGAGGTCCGTGTCGATGTCGACCATGTGCTTGGTCGCGAAGGTGACGAAGACCTCCAGGACCGGCGCGGCCATCGCCTCACCGGTGACGGGGTCGACGGCGGCGACACGGTCACCGACCGCCACGGAGCCGATGGGGCGGTAGTTCCCGTCCGCCATCAGGACCGGTGTGCTCGGGTCGAAGGAGTTGCAGGTCCGGAACACCCGGCGGGCAACGGACGTCACCCGTTGTACCTTCGACGACGCCCGTACGGCCTTGACCGTCGCGGCCGCGGCCTTGACGACCGGTCCCGCGCCGACGGTCTGGGCGACCGCCGTCACCGCCATCTCGGCGGCCTTCTCCCAGTTCCCCGTGACCGCGTAGGACACCGAGGAGACCGCGGCCGCGACCGCGCCGATCGGACCGGGGATGTAGGACGCCACCTCCGCGACCTTGGCGACCACCTCCACCGTCTTCTTCAGCCACTTGGGCATGCCCCAGTTGCCGTCGAGGTCGGTGCAGTTGACCGGGTCACCGGTGCAGTAGTCGTAGGCACTGGCGTTGCCACCGGGGACCGGGTCGATCTGCAGGAACCGTCCGAGCGCCGGGCTGTAGAGGCGGGCACCCATGAGGATGTCGCCGTCCTGGGCCTCGGCCGAGCGCTGCTTGCCGCCGAGCCAGCCGTAGCGGACCACCGCCTGGCCGTCCTGCGGAATGCCGAACTCGTCGAAGTCCAGCACCACCGGCGCGGTCAGCGCGGTGTCGGTGGTGATGACCACCGAGCCGAACAGGTTGGTCAGCTGGAGCCGGACGTCACCGGTCCTGCTGGTGGTGGCGGTGAGGTCGCCGTCGGGGCCCGAGACGTTGCGGGTCAGGGTGCCCTGGGTGGTGTCCTCGACGGTCCAGCGGACCTCGTCGCCGTCGTCGCCGTAGTGGTTCAGCTTGGACGTGGCGTTGGCCCAGGAGCCGTCCGCCTGCTTCTTCGAGGTGGTGAACGCGGTCAGGCGGTGGGCGGCGTCCAGTGCCCACTCCTGCTTGGTGTCCCCCTTCTCCTGGGCCGCCACACGGTCGTTGGCCCAGTAGGTGTTGGTCGCACCGGTCGCGGTGGTCACCGTGCGCCCGAAGGCGTCATAGGTGTAGCCCGCGTCCGTGAGGCGGTCGGCCCTGTCGTAGGTGTGGCTCTCCGCCGTGGCCCCGTCCGTACTGCACCCGCCGGACACGCCCTTGGGGGACGTCTGCTTGGACAGGCGGTTGGAGCGCTCGTCGAAGGCGTACTGGCGGGTGACGCAGCCGGTGGTGACCGTGGACTGCTCGGCCTTCACCAGCCGGCCGAGCCGGTCGTACTGGTAGGTGCGGGTGGCGGTGGAGCTGGTGTCCTTGGCCACCTGGCCCTGGGTGGAGATGTCGGTGGTCTGCGCCCAGATCACCTTGTTGTCGGACGTGCGGGTGTAGGTGCGGCTCGTCGCCTCGCCGACCGCGTTGTAGGTGTCCTTGCGGACGATCCCGCCGGGGTAGGTCTGCTCGACCAGCTGGCCGTCCGGACCGTACTTCGCGGTGAACTCACCGGCGACGCTGTCGTTGACGGAGGTGACCAGTCCGCGCGGCTCCTTCGCGCGGTCGTAGGCGTAGGTGGTGAACCCGGTCGGGTCGGAGACCTTGACCGGCTTGCCGAACCTGTCGAACTCCGAGGTGGTGGTGCCGCCGTCGGCGTCCGTGTAGGAGATCAGCCGGCCGAGCTGGTCGATCACCCGGGTCAGCGACTTGCCGCCCGCGGTGGTCTTCACGATGTCGCCGGTGGCCGGGTCGAACTCGGTGGTGATCTTCGGCAGCGCCTTGCCCTCGTCCGAGGTGATCTCGGTGGAGGTGATGCGGTCCGCGCCGTCGTAGGTGGTGACGGTCTTGCGGGACTTGCCCGCGTTGGTCTCGGTCACCTCTTCCGGCTCGTTGAACGGCGAGTAGCGGGTGATCCGCTTGACCGGCAGGGTGGTCGGCATCCGGGTCGCGTCGGCGTCGGCGATCGCACCGCCCGGACCGGTCACGCAGGGCAGGCCCGCCCACTCGGGGCGGTTGGCGCAGAGCGCGTCGTCCGGGTTGGCGCCGGCGGTGTAGAACACCGACTTCACCGTCCCGGCATCGGCACCGTTGGAACCCGGCCTACGGGACTCCAGCGCGTGGGCGGAGGCGTCGTACTTGACCGTGGAGGTCAGCTTCGCTCCGAGCGCATCGGTGGTGACCGAGGTCGCCACCTTCAGCGCCCAGCCCGAGGTGCCGCCGATCGGAGTGTCGTAGCCCTTCTTGGTGACCCGCAGCTCGACGTCGTCGGCATAGCCGTCGATGCGGGCGCCGTCGGTCTGGGTGGTGACCAGGTGATAGGCCCGGCCGTCCGGCTTCCCCTCGTCGTAGGCGATCGTGTTGTGATCCCGCGCCACCACCGAGGTCCCCGCCACGAGGGTCGGGTTGGTGGTGGCCTTGGTCAGCGTCACCGTGTCCAGCCCGGCGTGGTAACGCGCGCCGGTGCTGGCGGCGTTGGTGCCGGTGACGGTGACCTTCAGCTCGTGGTCACCGCGCGCCAGGTGGATCGGCGCGCCGACCGCGTACGGCGCCACGGCCGGATCGGCGGAGTACTGGTCGATCGGCTGGCCGAGCGGCTGGCCGTCGATCGCGAACTGCACGATGCCGTGGTCGTTGTACCTGGTCTGCTGACCGGAGAGCAGGTAGTCGCCCTCCTCCGGCACGCTGACGCGGAGCGCGACGTAGCCGCCCGCGGCGGTGGCCCGCACGCTCAGGTGCGCGCCGCCGGACCAGATGAGACCGCAGCAGTTGTTGTCGATCTGGACCGGAACGGTGCCACCGAGCTGGGGCAGCTTCTCGGCCTCCGAGGTGACGGTGACCGGGGTGGTCTGGCCGTTCACCTGCTCGGCGAGCGACGCACGGTAGACCGGGCCGAGCGTCTCGACGACGTCCAGACCGTCAGGGCTGTAGGTGGTGAGCGTGTCCAGGAACCGGGCCCGGGACTTGGTGATCTCGGCCTTGCGCGCCTTCTGCTCATCGGTCAGGTTCGCGGCCAGCAGTTCGGCCGGGATCTGGGGCAGGGCAAGTTCGGCCGTGAAGCGGTCCCACTCAGGGTGGGTGCCGAGCGCGATCGCGCGACCACTGGCCTTGAGGGAGCGCACGATGTGGCCGTAGCGGTCGAACTCCCTGGTCTCGATGTCGCCTTCGGGATTGATCGACGCGGTCGCGGTGTTGACCTCGGAGCCGGAGGCGTTGAGGTAGTGGACGGTGGCCCGCTTGTAGCCGTCCTTCCCCGGCTTGACCGCCGTCGCGGTGTTGATGGCCGGGTCGTCCTCGGGACCGAAGACTGCGGTGGCGTCGGTGGGTGCGTCCAGCTGCGCCCACTTCGCCACGTCCGCACCCGACAGGTCGTACGGACCGCCGGCACCCGTGGTCAGCGGCACCTCGTACACGACGTTGGTCGCGACCTCACCGCTGACCTGGTCCTTGCTGCCCTGCGCCAGCGCGGCGCGGCGGACCTTCAGCAGGCGCCCCGGGTCCTGGTCGGCCGCGGCCTTCCCGTAGTCGAAGTTCCACGGCAGCTCACCCGCGGCGGTGATCCTGGTGACCCGGCCGTCCGTGTCGTAGGCGTACGAGGTCTTCAGCGGCTGCGTCAGGCGCGGGTCCCAGACCTCGGCGAGACGGCCCTTGTCGTCGTACACGTAGCGGGTGACCTCGACGGCTTCCTGCTTGGAAGTCACCGGGTTCCACGACCAGACCTTGACGGCCTTGACGCGGTCCAGGTAGTCGCCCGGTGCCGTGGCCGTCGCCGTGGTGGACTTCGCGTACACGTACTCCATGACCTCGCAGCCGCGCGGCAACGGGTCGACGGAGCAGTGGTTGGCATCGTCGACGCCCGGCTCGACGGGCGGGATCACGCGCTTGACGAGCGAGCGGCCGTCGGAGGTGTCGTACTGGTACCGGGTGGTCGAGTCGGCCTCGGCGCCGATGTCGGCGATGACCTGGTAGATGTTCGAACCGGCCTGGCGGGCGAAGACGGTCTTCGAGCCGTCCAGCTCGCCCAGCTCATAGGTGGTGCCGTTGGTCTGGACGTCCCAGACCTGGTTCGCACCGGCCCAGCAGACCCAGATGGTGGCGCCGTTGTAGGCGTCCAGGCACTTGCCGGAGTGGCGGTTCACCACGATGCCGTTGGAGTGCACCTCCCACTGCTGGTTGTCGCCGCCGTTGCAGCCCCACAGGGTCAGCCGGGTGTTGTCGCCCGTCACGCCCCACGGGTTGTCGAGGCAGTAGCCGAGCACCCGCAGCGTCAGGTCGTCGCCCCGGGTCCACTGCTGGTTGGTGGCACCGGTGCACGGAGCGCTCTGCAGCACCGCGCCGTTGCCCGCGGAGCCGTTCGGCACCTCCAGGCACTGGCCGGTGGCGTTGAGCACGATCGCACCGGAGGTGGCCGGCACGGCCTTCAGGGTGAGCGACTCGGAGCCCGGCTCCGGGAAGAGGGTGCCGTCGGTGCCCTTGGCGAAGGTCAGCGAGGCGTCGTCGTTGCCCTTGATCTCGACCAGGTCGGACTGCGGGAACGACAGCGAGCGGTAGTCCGAGCCCGGCCCCGCGTCAGCACCGCCGGCCCACTGCGGACCGAACGGCGCGACGATCTCCTTCAGCGACAGGTCGTCGAAGAAGACCTCCTTGCCCGTGCCGGGGAGGTTGCCGTTGTACAGCCGGAACCACGCCTGGTCGGCGTCCTTCGGGACGACCATGTCGACGGTCAGCTGCTGCCAGGCGTCGGTGAACGAGGCCTTCTTCGAGGTGATCTGCCCGAAGCCGGCCGCGGTGTGGTAGAGGCCGGTCAGGGTCAGGCCGCGGTCGGCGAGCGGGTTGTCCAGGCCGGTCGCGCCGGGGACGTAGATCCAGCCGGTGAGGCGGTACGTCTTGCCGGGCTGCATGCCCTGGGCGAAGGTGTACTCCGGGCCGACGGCCGCGTAGCTGTCCCAGCCGTTGCCGGGCTTGACCAGCAGCGAGTCGGTGGAGCTGTCGTGGCCGCGGGCGGTCGAGCGGCTGAGCTCGGCCTGGCCGGCGGTGAAGCCGGTCAGGTCGGTGCCCACCTGGCGCTGGTTGGCGGTCAGGCGCTCGCCCTGCGGCTGCCAGCCGCGCGCGAGGTCACGCGAGGAGGAGGTGCGGCCCACCGAGGTGCCGAACTCGTCGGCGTCGGTGACGCTGACGGAGAGGTCGCCGGTGAGAAGGTTGACCGAACCGGGACCGATATCGGTAGTCGCCGCGCCGTCCGCGTTGCGGTCGACGGTGAACGTGTTCCACACCGTCGCGTACCCCG
>NZ_JBHYUU010000213.1:0-12755 GCF_042749955.1 Kitasatospora sp. NPDC059462
GCGGGGGCCCCGGCGGCGGGCGTACCGGCGGCGGGCGTACCGGCAGCGGGCGTACCGGCCGCCGCGCGCGGCGCCACCACCACCTGGATCCGCCCGGTGGCGACCCAGGCGGCGAGCTTGCCCGCGTCCGCCTGGTCGACGACGGCGTCGAAGACCTGGCTGCCGTCGGTGTCCACCCGGCCGACCGTGTAGACGGTGGCGGCGAGCGTCTCGGCCCGCGCGCCGTCCGGGGTGTAGACGACGATCACCGGCTGACCCGGCTGGAGGCGGGTGGCCGGCAGCTGGGTGCGCCGGGCCGAGACGCCGACCAGCAGCTGCCCGGGGTTGAGGACGAGCGACTGCGCGAGGTCGGACTTGGTGAGCAGCCCGCCCTTGTGCAGGTCGGTGGCGGCCCGCATCCCGACCGCCTTGGCCCGGTCGGCGGCGTCCAGCGGCTTGAGCGCAGGATCGCTCGCGATCCGGACGACCACCAGGTCGGACTCGCTCAGCACCTGCCCCCACGGCACGTCCCGGGCGAGCGCCAGCACCGCGACCCGCTGACCGGTGCTGTTGTAGAGCACCGCGCCACCGAGCCCGCCCGCGGCTATCAGGGCCACCGCCATCGCCAGCACGGCGGGGCGCCGGCGCCGCGCGCCGAGCGTCCGCCCGGGCGTGCGGGGCGCCCCGCGCCGCTGCTCCGGCGCGGCCGCGGGGGCGGTCGCGGCGGTGGCCGCGGTCGCCGTGGCGGTCGCGCCGGGGCCGGGCGTGGCAACTGTACGGTTCTCCACCGGGGTTCGGCCTTCCTCGCGTTCGTTCGTTCGTCGGGGTTGCTGTGCGCTAGTTGAGGACCTGGACCTCGGCGACCCGGTAGCTGACGTTCCGCACGTAGACCCGGATCTCGATCGGGTCGACCTTCGTGCCGTCGGACACCGTCACGTCGTTCATCCACACGACCTCGACGTCGCCGCTGAACAGGCCGTTCTTCTTGGTGCCCGAGCCGGTCCTGAAGACGTGGCCGCAGGTGGGCGACGGGCCGGCGCCGTACTTGACGTCGTACGGAGTGCCGACCGCGGCAGCGCCCTTGCAGGTCACGCTGGGGCCGTCGCCGAGGTCCCACTTCACCGAGGCCACCCGGGGGGTGACCGTCACCGTGAGGCTGCCGGCGTGGAGCGGTTGCGTGACCGGCTTCTTCGGGTCCGCCAGCCAGAGCCAGACGTTCCCGCCCACCACCGGGTCCTTCCCGGGGGCGATCCCGAGCTCCGGGGGTTTGAACTCCAGTCTGTCCTTGACGTACGCAGCGGCCATGGCTCCCGGGTCCGGCGGCGCGGGCACGGGCGCCTGGGCGAGGAACGTCGACGCGGTCGGGCCGATCGAGCCGTCGGAGAAGCGGCAGGTCCGGTTGTAGACCGCCCCCTCCTTGGGGTCGTGGCCCTCCCAGCGCGAATCCCCGGCCTCGGGCGGCGGGTTGATGACCCGGTAGTAGCAGCCGTCGGTGGCGCTGAACCAGCCCAGCTCGGGGTCGGTGCAGGCGAGGACCTGACCGTTCCAGTTGCAGAGCTGCGGCCCCGAGGTGCCGCCGCCTCCCCCTCCGCCGCCGCCACCCGAGGGAGGTGGTGTGCTGCCGGCGTGACCTCCGCCCGTGCAGATGACGGTGATCTCGCAGTGGGTGGCTCCCCCCGTGTCCGCGGGGGTGGGATCAGCCGCCACAGGGCTCGCCGGCGCCAGAAGCAATCCGGCGAACAACGGCGTGCCGATCACCAACCGCCTGACCGGTTTCAGCATGTGCGCCCCACCTCCCGCTTGAACTCGTTGATCAGCCAGCGCGTCTGGAACAGCCGCAGGGAAACGGTCGCCACGTACCGGTCGAGCCGGTCGGGCGGATCCTTCACCGCGCGCGTAACGGCGTCCGCCTGGTGCCACCCGGACACGTCCAGGCAGTCCTCGATCACGGCGGTGTTCGGATCGGCGTTCAGGTCGACGGACTTCACCACCGCGGAACTCCGCGGTTCACCCGTCATCACGAGTTTGGCTTCTTGTAACTGACGAAGGTTCACCAAGGCCTCGGTCAGCGCCTTCCCGGAAGCGAAGGTGTCGAATCGGGACCCGTCCGAATCGGCGCGTGCGAACGCTTCTGTCTGCGCCTGCCACCAGTCCTGATAGGTGCTCAGGGCCGATCTGGCCGCCGCACCCTCGGGTCCGTCGGTCGGCGCGTTCCCGACGTTTGCCGAACCACCCGAAGGAGGGACCGCGGTCACCCCCGCCACCGTGGGCGCGCTCGTCCCCAGCCGATCGGTGGAACCGCCGGCCCCGCTGCTCGCGCAGCCGCCCAGCAGCAACGCCAGCACCAGCCCTCCGACCCCAACCGCCCCAGGGCGCAACACATTTCCGCGCTGCCGCATCGCCCCACCTCGTCGCAGCCGACCCCGGGTGTGGACCGGGGCCGCCAGAAGAATTCCGCCGTCCCGCCGGTGTTCCCCCGCGGGCATCGATTCTTCGCCAAACCGGGCCTTCACGGCAACACCCGGGGGCTCCTGACCTTACGCGGAAGGCGGATCCGTCGGGGCACTTTCCCGCCACAGCAGGGCCAACAGTTCCTCGGAAAGCGACAATCCGGCCAATGCCCCCCGAACCGCCGCCCGATTGCGCATCAGAAGGCGCCCGCCCTCCGGCGGGACGAGCAGGCGCACACCCGGCGCGTCGGACTGGTTCGACGGCGCACCGGCGCCACCCGCCTCGTGCGGGGCGCCACCGTCGAGCAGCGCGCCGACGGCCGGCTGCAGGTCGTGCGGCCCGACGGCCGCGGGCGCCCCCGGGACGCCCTGGCCCAGCACGGCGGTCAGCGCCTGGCTGAACGAGCCGGGGCCGCCCGGCAGCACGGCGTCCCGGCCGCGCCGGCCCGGGGTGTAGCGGCCGGGCGCGTGGCGGCCGATCCGGCCCCAGAGCGGGACGCGCGAGTAGCTGAGCAGTTCGCCCGCGCCGTCCTCGCCGCCGCCGCGCTCCAGCGCCGCCCAGGTGTCCTTGTCGGCGACCGCGTCGACCAGCAGCAGCGCCTCCTCCTGGTCGCCGTGCACCATGGCGCTGACCACCCAGTCCCAGGCCAGCCCGCGCCGGTAGGCGTTGTCGGCGGTGGAGCCCGCCGTCACCAGGGCGAGCCGGCGCCCGCGCGGGTCGGCCACCAGCTGGCCCACCAGGCAGACCAGCAGCCAGCGGCCCGGACGGGCGGCCGCCTCCCGGACGGCGGTGAGCATGGTGTTGGCGTCCGCGCCCGGCTCGACGACGGTGACCCGGCTGCCGGCCGCGCCGGCGTCGAAGCACATCCCCGGCAGGACCTCGGCCAGCAACCGGGCGCCCTCGGCCGCCTGCGCGGACCCGCCGAAGGCGCGGTCCGGCCCGCCGTCCGCCCCGATGACCACCAGATCGACCCCACTTGCCACCCGCACCGCCCCCTCCTGCCCGGCCCCGGGCTCCCGGGGCCGCCGAACCGTTACGCCGTCCGCTCCGGCCCGACGCGCACGCTCTCCGCCGTCTCCGCCGTCTCCGCCGTCTCCGGCGGCGCCGTCCGGGCCCCGGCACGCCCGGCGTGCCCCGGTGCCACCGCCGGGCAGGCTACCGCCCCGTGCCGTCACCGTCGGGCCCGCGGCCGCGTTCCGGGGCGGGAATCCCGCGTCCGGACGCCACCGGTGCGCCCGCCCGGCGAGCACCGTCCGCCGTCCGTGGGCGCCGGCTGCGGCCCTCCCCCGGTGCCGGAGGACGGCCGCAAGGCCCTACCGCCCAGGGACCATGGGCCCTGTCGGCCCGCGCGCGGGAGGGGGACCATCGGACCCATGGACCGTGACGACCCACTGGAGGAACTCGGCGCGGACACGTGCCTGCGCCTGCTCAGCACCGTGCCCGTCGGACGCGTGGTGTACACCGAGCACGCGCTGCCGGCCGTGCTGCCCGTCTCCTTCGAGGTCGCGCCGGACGGGCGCCTGCTGCTGGCCGTGCGCCGGGGCAGTGCAACCGCGCGCGGGTTGGACGGCACCGTCGTCGCCTTCCAGGCCGACCAGCTGGACCCGGTCACCCGCACCGGCTGGAGCGTGCTGGTGCACGGCCGGGCGGACGTCCTGCGCGACCCGGAGCAGGTCCGCCGCGCGCTGCGCTCGGGCCTGCGGCCCTGGGTGGGCGACCCGGACCCGATGTTCGTCTCCCTGGTGCCCGAACTGATCAGCGGCCGCCGGCTGACCGCGGCCGGCCACCCGGTCCCGCACTCCTGAGGCCCGGCGGCCGCGCGCGGGGACCGGGCCCCTGCCCGGGGACCGGGGCGGCCGTGCCCGGGGAGCGCCGGCCGCCCCCGACCCCCTGTCACGAGAACCCCCTGACAGGTGACCGGCGAGTAGGCATACTCTGCGGAGTTCGCAGCAGCACCGCGCACCGCCGACCGTCCCGCCTGCCCCAGGAGCGCCCCGTGACGACCTTCGCCTCCCTCGCCGAGCTGACCGCCGCCGTCGGCACCGAGCTGGGCACCAGCCGGTGGCACACCGTCGAGCAGGCCCGGATCGACCTGTTCGCCGAGGCGACCGGCGACCACCAGTGGATCCACGTCGACCCGCAGCGGGCGAAGGAGAGCCAGTTCGGCTCGACCATCGCGCACGGCTACCTCACGATGTCGATGATCCCGGTGCTGGCCAAGGAGTGCTACGGCGTCGAGGGCGTGCGGATGGCGCTCAACTACGGCTCGGAGAAGGTCCGCTTCCCCGCCCCGCTGCCGGTGGGCACGGCGATCCGGGCGAAGGCCGAGCTGGTCTCCGCCACCGAGGTCCCGGGGGGCGTGCAGGCGGTGGTCCGGTTCACCATCACCAGCGCGGAGAGCGCCAAGCCGCACTGCGTCGCCGAGACGATCACCCGTTTCTACGCCTGATCACGGGGGAAGGCCCCTGGTCGGCGGACGGCGGCCGCCGCTCGCCGGGTCCGGAAGGCCGAGCACGAGTAATCTCCGACGAGACGGTCGTCGTACCGGGTCGGCGCTCCGGCCGGCGGTACGCGGCCCCGGCATGCCAGCTCTCCTTCGCCGCCCCTGGAGGTGCCGTGCCCCGCCCAGCCGCCCCGTGGTACTCCCGCGCCCTCGGCCTCTCCTCGGCCCTGGCCTCCGCCGCGTCCACCGCCCTCGGCACGCCGCCCGGCCTGGCCGGACTGCCCCGGGCGGCCTGGCACCGGGTCCGCACGGACGCCTTCGGCGCCGAGCCGCGCGGCGAACGGCTCGCCCGGATCCACCGCTCCCCCCAGTTCGCCGACGGCGCCTTCCGCAACCCCGTGCCGACCCGCCGGCTGGTCTCCGCGCGCAGCCCGCTGGAGATCGCCCGCGCCCAGCTGGCGGCCGACCGCGCCCGGCGGACGCCGGCCGCCGCCGTGCCGCTGCACCGGCTGCTCCCGGCCGACCTCGCCGCGCCGCCCGCCTCCGGGCTGCGGCTCACCTGGCTGGGCCACGCCACCGTGCTCGCCGAGATCGGCGGTCGCCGGGTGCTGTTCGACCCGGTCTGGGGCGAGCGCTGCTCACCGTTCTCCTGGACCGGCCCCAAACGGCTCCACCCGGTGCCGCTGCCGCTCGCCGAACTCGGTCCGGTCGACGTGGTCGTCGTCTCCCACGACCACTACGACCACCTCGACATGGCCACGATCCGGGCGCTGACCGGCAGCGGCGCGGTCTTCGCGGTGCCGCTCGGCGTCGGGGCGCACCTGGAGCACTGGGGGGTGCCGGCCGGCCGGATCGTCGAGCTCGACTGGTGGGAGTCGGCCGAGGTGGCGGGCCTGACCCTGACCGCCACCCCAGCCCGGCACTACTGCAGCCGCGGCCCGCGCACCAGCCCGCTCTTCCTCTGGGCGTCCTGGGTGGTGGCCGGCGGCGGGCGCACCGTCTTCCACAGCGGGGACACCGGCTACTTCGCCGGCTTCGCCGAGATCGGCCGCCGGCTCGGCCCGTTCGACGCGACGATGGTGCAGGTCGGCGCGTACAGCGACTTCTGGCCCGACGTCCACATGACGCCCGAGGAGGGTGTGCGGGCCCACCTGGACCTGCGCGGCGACCTGCTGCTGCCCATCCACTGGTGCACCTTCAACCTCGCCCCGCACCCGTGGGAGGAGCCCGCCGAACGGGTGGCCGCCGCCGCGCGGGCGCACGGCGTACGGCTGGCGGTGCCCCGGCCCGGCAAGCCCTTCGAGCCGGCCGGGCCGCCCGCGCTGCGGCGCTGGTGGCGGGCGGTGGCCGCACCGCCCCGGGACGGCGCGGCGCTGGTGGTGCCGGACGGCGCGGCCGGTCCGGACGCCGCGGACGACCGGGCCGCCGCCGACGGGTCGCGGCCCCGGGCGGCGGCCCGGGGCGGCGACGGCCTGACGGTCTGACGGACCGACGGATTGACGGATTGACGGATTGATGGATTGGCGGATTGGCGGACCGACGGTCCGGGGCGCTCAGGCGGGCCGCTTGGCGTGCTCGACGAGGTCGACGGTGGCGCGCGGGTCGTCGACCTCCACGATCAGCCGGCTGTAGCGCTCGTCGGCGAGCTCGATCACCACGGCCTTGGCGGGGTTCTTGACGTCCCAGAACACCCACTCGCCGCCCGAGCGGAAGGTCCCGGCGGTGATCACCCCGGGGAAGTGCGTGCCGCCGACCTTGATCCCCTTGGGCTCCCGGAGGATCCCGGGGTCGACGGTCGCGCCCCGGACGTTGCCGAGCGGGATCTCGATCCGGCTGCGGACCGCCCAGAGCCGGTCGAGGCCCTCGATCTCGACGACGAGGGTCTGGTCGGTGATGCTGACACGGGCCATGGAACTGTTTCCTCCCACTGGTGGATGATCTGCGGTGGACCGGCGCCGACCGGGCGTCAGCCGAGGCGTCCGGCGAAGGCGAGCACCGCTTCGGCGGACGGGCCGTCAAGGCCGGCGCGGGCGCGCAGCCGCAGGCCGAGGACGGTCGCGGCGAGCACACCGGCGCCGCCGTCGCCGCTGCCGGTCACCCGCTCGACCGCGCCGTCCAGCGCGGCCGTCCCCTCGGCGACCAGCGCCCCGACCTCCGGATCGCTCCCGGCCCGCTCCACGGCGGCCGACAGCAGCAACCCGGCGGCCGGCCCGCCGTCGAACGCGGCCACCGCCTGCGTCAGCAGCGCGGCGAGCCCGTCGGCCTCCCGGAGCGCCGCCGCGAGCGGCAGCACCTCCTCGTCGAGGTGCCGGCGCAGCGCGGCGAGGTAGAGCCCGCGCTTGCTCCCGAACACCTTGTAGAGGCTCCCCCGGTGCACACCGAGCCCGGTGACGAGATCGTCCACCGAGGTCCCCTCGTACCCGTGCACGGCGAACAACTCCGCCGCCGCGCGCACTGCCTGCTCCTCGTCGAAGGCGCGTGGTCTTCCCATGGGCAGGACTCTACGAGTTGAAGAACGATCAGTCAAGAACGACCGTTCTCAAACCCTCGCCACCGTCCCGCCCCAGGAGGAGCGGGGCGCGCGGCCGGGGTCAGGGGGTGGTGAGGAAGGCATGGAGAGTGCGGGCCTCCTTGACGAGACGGCCGGTGCCGGAGCGCTCGGCGACGGCGGCGAGTTCGGGGATCGGGCCGCGGGCGGCGCTGCGGCGGGCGGTGTCGTTGGCGAGGGCGAGGAGGTCCGCGGTGCCGCGCGGGGACTCGCCGGTGAGCAGGGACGGGAGGGCGGCGGACAGCACGGACCAGACGGTGGCGTGGGCGCCGGTGTCGGCGGCACCGCTCACGGACTGGACGAGGCGGTTGGGCTTCACCGTGCCGAGCGCCACCAGCTCGCCCAGCTCGCGGCCGAGCAGCGCGCCGTCCAGGTCACCGCGGGCGGCGAGCACGAGCAGGGCGTCGACGGCGGCGGCGCGGTCCTCGGGGTGGCGGGCGCCCAGGCCGTAGGCGAGGGCGAGATGGAGGGCGAGCCCGGCCGGGCCGCCGGCCTCGGCGAGCACGACCAGCATCCGCAGCGTGCCGCGCCGCTCGCGGTCGGCGCAGTCGGCGAACCGGTCCAGCCAGCGGGCGGCGAGCTCCTCGCGGTGGTGCGGGAGCATCGCGGCCCAGTGCACGGTGGGCTCCCGGAGCCAGTCGTCCGACCGGCGGATCCGGGCCACGCTGGGCTCGGTGCCCTCCAGCAGCTTGCGGAAGTCGCCGGCCAGCCGCTCGCGCGCCGGGCCGGCCGGGCCGCCGGTGCCGCGCTGGGCGACCGCGATCCGCTTGAGGTCCTCCCACCAGCGCTCCCAGTAGCGCCGCTTGCGCTCGTAGCCGGCGCCGGGGGCGAAGACCACCCGCTCCGAACCCTGGGCCGGCAGACCGCCCTCGTGCAGCCAGGCCGCCGCCCACCGTCCGGCCGCCGAGGTGAGCCGGCCGGCCGCCGCCCGCACCTCCGGGTCCGCCGTCGGGGCGACCCGCAGCAGCGCGGCGTTCAGATCGGCCGGGCCGGGCGCCGCGCCGGCCGCCTCGTAGCGGGCGAGGCGCTCGACCAGCGCGCTCGCGGTGATCGCGCCGGTGGCGTCGGTCGGCGTGGCGAGCAGGAACGGCGGGGTGTCGGTGACGACCCGCTCGGCGGCCTCGGAGATCCGGGCGGCCAGCACGTTGCCGTACTCGGTGTTGTGGGTCCCGCGCAGCGGGTCGCGGCCCTTGCGGAAGACGGGGCCGGGCCGGTACGGCTCGGCCTTCCCGGCGACCACGGCGGCCACGTACAGCACGTCGCCCGGGCCGCAGTCCCGCCAGCGGCCGACCTCCTGCCACGGGTTGGTCCGCAGCACCGGCTCCAGCGCCCGGACGAGCGCCGTCCGGTCGCGGTGGGCGTGCCGGACCAGGCCGTCCAGGACCCTCTCGAAGACGGCGACGTCGGGCCGTGCGGAGGCCAGCAGCACGGCGAGCTCCTCGGCGACCTCCGCCGGGGTGGCGAGCGGTTCGCCGAGCGGGGCGGGCACCGGGGCGGGCGGCAGCAGTTCGTCCCAGGCGGTGTCGTCCCCGCCCGAGCCGGCCACCGGTGCGCCGAACAGCTCCCCGGCCCGGGCGTGGTGGGCGGGGTTGAGCGCTTCGGCGGCGAGCAGCAGCTCCGGCAGCACGGCCTCCCCGGCGGCCTTGAGCCGGCGGGCGACCACGTTGAGCGCCCGCTCCTGGAGGGCGCCGTCGGGGTGGCCGAAGGCCCCGGCGGCGGCCAGCACCACCGCGCCCGACCGCTCGGGCGAGCGCCTCGCGGCCTTCTCCAGCCAGGCGAGCTGGGCCCGCACCAGCTTCTTCTCACTGCGGAACAGCACCACGGCCGAGGCCTCGACGACCGCCTCCGGCTCGATCAGCCCGGCCTCGTCCAGCCCGGCGAGCACCTGCTGGGCGTGGCCGGCCACCGCCGGCAGGCCGTCGAGCAGCGCCAGCAGGTCGCGCGCCCGGGCCGCGTACTCCGCCGGGGTGGGCGCGAGCGCGACCAGCACCGTGAGGAACGCGCGCTGGTCGGCCGTCTTGCCGCCGCGCACCAGACGGCCGAGGCAGAGGTCGATCAGCTCCTCGCGCCCCAGGCGCCCGGACTCGGCGAGCCCGGCGATCGCCGCCGGCCAGTTGTCACCCGAACGGGTGGTGTAGGTGGCGTTCAGTGGCCAGGCGACATCGTCCAGTTCGAACACCCGGGGCAGCAGCACGGGGGTGAAGGTGTCCGTCCGCAGCCGCTCCAGCAGGGTGGTGGCGGTGCCGCGCCGGCCGTTCTCCGCCCCGGCGGCCGAGCGCAGCCACTCGGTGACGAAGTCGTCGGAGGCCGGGACGGCGCAGCCGGTGCGCCGCACCACCCGCTCGATCAGCGGATAGAGGTCCCAGCTCCAGCTGGACCCGCGCTTGGCGGCGAGCCGGCCGACCACCTCGGTCTGCCACTCCACCGGCTGCGCCTCGACGACGTCGGCCAGGGCGGGGTGGCGGGCCCAGGAGCGGCCGGAGAAGTCCCGGGATCCGATCCAGGTGGCGGCGCCGGCCGGACCGGCGTGGCAGCCCGCACCGGCCACCAGCACCGCGCACATCCGCCGGCCGCCCTCCTTGGTCCAGTCACGGCGGCCGCTCCGGCGCATCTCCTTGAACGTCGGGAGGCAGGAGCGCCGCTCGGCCGGGCCGAGGGCGGCCAGCAGTCCCGGCACCTCCCCGGTCCGCCCCTCGCGGACGGCCGCCATCAGGGCCTCCACCGCCTCGCTCGTGGCCGCCGGCGGCTGCGCGCTGCTCGCGGTTCCGGCGCTCATCGCTGCGCCCCCTCGGCCGGCCGGTCCGCCGCCCCGCCCCGCGCCCGCTCCTCGCGGACCATGCCGACCGCGAGCACGTGCTTGCACGGCCCGCGCCCGCCCCGGTACTTCGCCCACCACAGGCAGGTGCAGCCGACCGCGCCGGCCGCGTCCGTGCGCACCCGCTGGACGTGGTCGTCCACCGTGACGACGGCCGTCGCGCCGCCGCCCTCCAGCCGCACCGCCCCGGCCGCGACCAGCGCGCGGGCCGCCTTCAGCCGCGGATTGGCCGCCTCCGCGCGCCCCGCCTCGTACGGGAGCTGACGGTGGAAGTACGCGGCCTCCGCCACGTCGTAGCCGATCTGCCCGGCGGTGCCGAGCCGGGTGAGCGCGGCCCGCACCCGGGCCGCGGTGAGCCCGGACTGCTCGGCCAGCTCGGCGATCTCGATCCGCGGCTCCCAGGCGAGCAGCGCCGACACCAGGTCGGCGTCCTGCTCGGCGGTGCCGGTGGCGAGCGCGCCGAGCACCCCGCCCTCGCCGCTGAAACCCCGGGAGGCGTCCGGCGAGAGGGTGAGGGTCAGCCGCATCCCGGGCAGCTCCACCCCCCAGGCGGAGGCCGCCGGGCCGGTCCCGGCGACCGGCGGGCCGTAGACCCGCAGCGCCCGCGCGTGCCGCAGCACCCGCTGCAGGGCGGCCAGCCGCTCGGGCCCGGGCAGGCAGACCGCGCCGGGCACCGGCCGGGTGGTGGGCCGCAGCGTGCGCCCCGCCGGGACGACCCACTGGGCGACCCGGGCCCCGGCCCGGCCCCCGCCGCGCGGCAGCGAGCGCAGGAAGCGGACCGCCTCGGCGGCGGACAGCTCGGCGCGCAGGTCGAAGCCGGCGGCGGTGACCTGGGTCTCGGCGAATCCGCGCAGCCAGCGCTCGGGCAGCGGGACCTTCTTCTCGACGACCGGCCCGTCGAAGGTGGTGACCTCCAGGGCGTCCGGGCCGACGGCGAGGTGCAGCGGCTCGGCGGGCCCGATCCGGGTGAGCGCCTCGCGCAGCGGGTTGTTGACGTCGACGTTGGTGGTGCCGTGGCCGATCTCGTCGCCGTCCAGGCCGGCGGCGAGCACGTCGAGCCGGGCGTAGACGCCGCAGCAGCCGGAGAAGGACTCGAAGCGCAGCCGGTCGCCGTTGGCGGTGACCACCGGATCCAGCGAGGCGCGCAGCTGCGGCTGGTAGTAGCGGGCGGCGGCGACATCGGCGACGGCGAGCAGCGCGGCGGCGGCCGGCGCAGGCTCGGCCAGGAAGCCCGCGAAGAAGCGCGGGTGGGCGGCCGCCCCGAGCGGGGTGGTGCCGCCGGACGTCTCCAGGGCGAGGCTCCGCCCGGCCTCGCCGTCGAGGACGGCGGAGGGGCGCAGATAGGCGTACGCGTGTGCGGATTGCGACATGCCGAGCACGGTAGGTCAGGGCACTGACAGCCGACCCCGGACCGCCCCACCGCCTTCGAATTGCGGAACACGTTCTAGCACGTGCGTTCGCCCTCCGGGTTACCCAGGTCACACCGGCGCACGGCCCGGGTCTGCCAGTATGGGCCTGTGACAGAGCTGACCGAACAGGACAGACGGGCCACCGGCACGGTCGGCCCGTTCGCCGAGCTGCTGCGGATCGAGCGCCTCGACGAGAACACGTTCCGCGGCCACTGCCACGCCGGTGCGCCGATGCGCGCGTTCGGCGGGCACGTCGCCGCGCAGGCCCTGCTGGCGGCCGGGCGGACCATCGGCACGGACCGCGCGGTGCACTCGCTGCACGGCTACTTCCTGACGCCGGGCGACCCGGGCCGCCCCATCGAGTACCGGGTCGACCGGGTCCGCCAGGGCACCTCCTACGCCACCCGGCGGGTGACCGCGGTCCAGCGGGGCGAGGACGTCTTCAGCCTCTCCGCCTCCTTCAAGCGCCCCGAGCCCGCCGCCGACCGGCACCGGGAGGTGCCGAGGCTGCCCGGCCCCGAGGAACTGCCGGACGCCCTCTCGCTCTGGGACGACGCGGCCCGCGCCGCGCTGGCCGACGTCGGCTTCGGCGACCTGGAGCTGCGCTTCGTCCCCGCGGACGCGCCGGACGTGCCGCCGGCCGTCCCGGGCATGCCCCAGCAGTTCGTCTGGCTGCGCACCGGCTCGCCGCTGCCCGCCGGCGACCCGCTGCTGCACGTCTGCGCGCTCACCTACCTGTCGGACCTCACGCTCGCCTCGACGGCCGGGCTGCACGTCCAGCCGAACTTCTTCCAGCGCACCGAGGAGCCCCGGCTGCTGATGGCCTCGCTGGACCACGCGATGTGGTTCCACCGGCCCTTCCGGGCCGACGAGTGGCTGCTGTTCGCGCAGCGCAGCCCGTCCTCCTCGGACGGCCGCGGCCTGGCGCTGGGCGAGTTCTACGACCGCTCGGGCCGGCTGGTGGCCTCCGCCGTCCAGGAGGCGCTGATCCGCGAACGCCTGGTCTCGCCGCGCTGAGCGCCGCCGGGCCGCGCCCCGGCCGCCCCCGCGCGCACCCGTCGGGGACCGTCCGGGACCGTCCGGCCTCCCGCCGTTCGCCCCCCGTCACCA
>NZ_JBHYUU010000214.1:0-12401 GCF_042749955.1 Kitasatospora sp. NPDC059462
GGCGGTGGGGCGGGGGTGGGGGGCGGGCGGGGGGGGTTGCGCCGCCCGCCCCCGCCCCGGCGCCGGGGCGTCCCGCGGTTTTCGGGGGCACGGCCCGGTGCCCGGTGCCCGGCGCGGCGAGGTGTGGCGGGCGTCCGGCGGCGGGACACTGGCCCGGGGAGGGGTGTCCGGGCGGGGCCGTTTCGCCGAGCAGGTGGTGTGTGGCAATGAGCGAAGTGCTGTTGGCCGTCGGGACCGAGAAGGGCCTCTTCCTCGGGCGCAGCCGCGACCGGTTGGACTGGGAGTTCAGCGGGCCGCACTTCCGGATGAACGCGATCTACTCCGTGGCGATCGACCGCCGCGACCGCGGCGACGGCGGGCCCCGCGGGGACGGGGGTGTCCGGCTGCTGGTGGGCGCCGACAGCAGCCACTGGGGGCCGTCGGTCTGGCGCTCGGACGACCTCGGCGCCAGCTGGTTCGAGCCGCCCACCCCGGCGATCCGCTTCCCCGAGCACACCGGCGCCTCGCTCACCCGGGTCTGGCAGCTCCAGCCGGCCGGCCCCGAGGCCCCCGGCGTGGTCTACGCGGGCACCGAACCCGCCGCGCTGTTCCGCTCCGAGGACGGCGGCGAGAGCTTCACGATGGTCGAGCCGCTCTGGAACCACCCGCAGCGCAGCGAGTGGGGAGCCGGGTACGGCGGCCAGGGCCTGCACACCGTCCTCAGCGACCCGCGCGACCCGCAGCGGCTGCTGGTCGCCGTCTCCAGCGGCGGCGTCTACCGCAGCAAGGACGGCGGCGACAGCTGGGAGCCGTCCAACACCGGGCTGCGGGCCGAGTTCTTCCCGGAGGAGAGCCAGTACCCCGAGTTCGGCCAGTGCGTGCACAAGATCGCCCGGGACGCCGTCAACCCGGACCGGCTCTACCTGCAGAACCACGGCGGCGTCTACCGCAGCGACGACGGCGGCGCGAACTGGCGCTCGATCGCCGACGGGCTGCCCGCCGACTTCGGCTTCGCGATCGCCGCCCACCCGCGCCGCGCCGACACCGCGTACGTGTTCCCGCTCGGCGGCGCCGACGACCGGATCCCGCCCGGGCGCCGCTGCCGGGTGTTCCGCACGAACGACGCCGGTGACAGCTGGCAGGCGCTGGCCGAGGGCCTGCCGGGCGAGGACCACTACGGCATCGTGCTGCGCGACGCGCTGCGCACCGACGACGTCGAGCCGGCCGGCATCTACTTCGGCAACCGGACCGGCGACGTCTACGCCAGCCACGACGAGGGCGAGCACTGGTCGTTGCTGGTCTCCCACCTGCCGGACGTCCTCTGCGTCCGGGCGGCCGTGATCGCGGACTGACCCGGGCGCGGGGACCGGGGCGGGCAGGGCAGGGGCCGGGACGGCGGGCTCAGGTGTCGTACTCGCCGTCCCACGGGGCGTGGAAGCCCAGGTTGTCGGGGTAGAACTCGGCCCAGTCGTCCTCCGTCGCGCCCTCGCCGTGCCGTTCGACGACCAGGCCGAAGCGGCAGCCGTCCACGTGCACGGCGAAGGGCGCGATCGCGATGTCCCCGTAGGCGCGCCCGGGCAGGGCGTCCAGCCACTGCGCCAGCCGGTCGGCGGCGGCGACGGCGGCGACCGGGAACCCGCCCGGCACCGCCTCGATCCGCGAGCCGAGGTGACGCCCGGCCTCGTCGAACCGGTGCAGCACGGCGAAGCAGTACCGGTCGGCGCCGTCGTCCGCCTCAGGGACGGCGTAGGTGACCGAGGCGAAGAACTGGCCGCCCCGGAAGCGGCCGATGGTGTCGGTGCGGTAGCCGGGCTCGTGGGCGATCGGGATGACCTCGGGGACGCTCATGCCCGGCCACGCTAGACCCCGCCACCGACAACACCGGGGCGGGGGCGCTCAGCGCAGGGTGCGGAAGAACGCCCGGACGTCCGCCACCAGCGGCTCCGGCGCCTGGAGCGAGGCGAAGTGGCCGCCGGTGTCGTACGCGGTCCAGCGGGTCACGGTGTGGGACAGCTCGGCCAGGGTGCGGATCGCCCGGTCGCCGCGGAACACCGCCACCCCGGTCGGCACGCCGGAGGGCGCCGGGCGGCCCCAGCCGTCGGCCGCGATCTCGCGGTAGAGGCGGGCCGCCGAGCCGGCCGTGCCGGTGAGCCAGAACGCGGTGACGTCGGTCAGCACGGCGTCCCACGAGGGCAGGGTCTGGCGGGTCGCCACCGGATCGTGGTCGACGAAGAATTCGAGGTTCCAGGCGAGTTGGCCGACCGGCGAGTCGTTGAGCGCGTAGGCCACGGTCTGCGGGCGGGTGGACATCTGCGTCGCGTAGCCGGAGTGCGCCTGCCACCAGCGGGCGTTGTCCCCGGCCCGGGCCCGCTCGTCGGCGGTCAGCAGCGCGGACTCCGCCGCGTCGAGCGGGGCCGAGGCGGTCGGCGGCGCGTTGAGGTGGACGCCGATCACCCGGTCGGGCGCCACCCGGCCGAGCTCGGGCGAGACGATGGCGCCGAAGTCGCCGCCCTGCGCGCCGTAGCGCGGGTAGCCGAGCCGGCGCATCAGCTCGGCCCAGGCCGCGGCGATCCGGCGGGTGCCCCAGCCCGGCGCCGTGGTCGGCCCGGAGTGGGCGAAGCCCGGCAGCGAGGGCGCGACGACGTGGAACGCGTCGGCCGGGTCTCCGCCGTGCGCCCGGGGGTCGGTGAGCGGCCCGAGGACACCGGTGAAGTCGTGGACGGTGCTGGGCCAGCCGTGGGTGAGGACCAGCGGGAGCGCGTCCGGCTCGGGCGAACGGACGTGCAGGAAGTGCACGTTCTGGCCGTCGATCGTGGTGGTGAACTGGGGGAAGGCGTTGAGTTCCGCCTCGTGCGCCCGCCAGTCGTAGCCGTCCGTCCAGTACTCGGCCAGCTCCCGCAGGTACGGCCCGGCCACCCCGTACGACCAGCCGGCCCCCGGCAGGTCGTCGGGCCAGCGGGTGCGGGCGATCCGCAGGCGCAACTCGTCGAGCTCGCCCTGCGGAACGGCGAGCCGGAACGGACGGACGGCGTCCTCGTCGGTGATCATGCGGCGACGGTAGGCGGCGAGTAGGTCCGCCGGTGTCCTACTCTCCACCCGGCCCGGCCGGTCGAAGGGGTCGAACCGGTTGATCCGGACGGATCGTTCACCGAGCATGGCGGGGACGGGTACAGGGCGCGCCGAAGGGTGCGCCGACGCGCGAGGATCGGACGAACGGCGTGGCGGAGAAGGATCCTGACTGGCAGTACGGCTACGGGGCGGACGGCGACGCCCTCGTGCGGTACGAACGCGGGGAGCGGGAGGGGCGGCCCTGGGCCGATCAGCTGGAGGTGGTCGACCCGCGCGCCGACCTGGCCGCGCAGGTCGCCTACGTGCGGGCGGAGATGGCGGGCTGGGTGGTCTCCGGGCCGGTCGGGCTCGGCGAGGAGCTGGTGCGGCAGGGCTCCACGGTGCTGCGCCACGGCCACACCATGGAGCGCAAGCTCGCCGGCGCGGCCCCCGACGGGGGGTGGGAGGCCTGGGCGAGCACCCCGCTGCGGGCCGGGTTCCGCGTCGTTCCGTGCGACCGGCCGGCCGGGGAGCTGGCCCCCGGCTCGCTGGCCGCCTTCGGACCGGGCCACCCCGACCACCGCCCCGAGGACGCCGGGAACGCCCCGTCGGCGGTGGACCGGCTCGCCGAGTTGCTCGCCGGCGAGGTCGTAGGGCCGCTGCTGCCGTCCAGCGCCCTGGTCGTGGACGACGCCGACCGGGTGGTGGCCGGAGCCGTGCTGACCGACTGGGACGGACTGCCCTGGATCGCCCATGTGTTCCGCGACCCGGCGCACGGCTACCCCGGTCTCGGCGGTGACCTGCTGCGGCGCACCGTCGCGGACGTCGCCCTCGCGGGCCGGAGCGCGATCGGGCTGGCGGTGACCGAGGGCAACCGGGCGCGCCGGCTGTACGAGGAGATGGGTTTCACGGTGACGCGCAGCTCGCTGACGGTCATCGTCCCCTGAGGTACCGCGGCACCGGGGCACCGCAGGCCCCGGTGCCGGGACAGCCGTCCCGGAGCCGGCCCTCAGGGGTGGGCCAGCTCCAGGACGGCTATCCCGGCGAGCACGGCCGCGCTCGCCGCCACCCGCATCCGCCCCAGACGCTCGCGGAACACCACGGTGGCGATCAGCGCGGCGATCACGATGCTGGTCTCGCGCAGCGCGGCGATCGTCGCGAGGTTCCCCCGGGACTGCGCCCAGACCACCAGCCCGTAGGCGGTCAGCGACAGCACCCCGCCGAGCAGCCCGTACGGGACCGCCGGACCGGCCCCGGCCAGCAGGCTCCGCCCCCGGCGCGCCCAGGCGATCAGCGCCAGCACCGGCCCCTGGAGCAGGAACAGCCACGCGATGTAGCCGCCGACGGTGCCCGCGTGCCGCACGCCGCCGCCGTCCGACACGGTGTACCCGGCGATCATCACCCCGGTACCGAGGGCGGCCGCCAGCGCGGGCAGCTGGGCCCGGCCCGGGATCCCGTGGGCCAGGGCCAGTCCGGCCAGGCCGCAGGAGATGACGGCCACGCCGATCAGCTCCCCGGTCCCGAGCCGGTCGCCGAGGAGGGTGACCGACAGCACCGCCACCAGCAGCGGCGCGGAACCCCGCGCGATCGGGTACATCTGCCCGAAGTCCCCCAGCTGGTAGGCGCGGAGCAGGAGCAGCTGGGAGGTCACCTGCAGCACCACGGAGGTGACCAGGTACGGCCAGGCCGCGGCCGCCGGCAGCGGGTTGAGCAGCACCATGACCAGCGCGCAGGCGGTGCAGGCGAGGTTGATCAGCGTGAAGCCGACCAGCTTGTCCGGGATCCGGTGCGCCAGCCCGTTCCAGACCGCGTGCAGCACGGCGGCGGTCAGGACGGCCGCGGGAACAGCCGCGGGAACGGCGGCGGGAACGGCGGCGGGCATGGTGGACTCCCCTCCGGTGGGCGGCCGAGGGACCGGCGGACCACCGCCCTCGGAATCGGATTCCACGGTACACTGCCACCATGGAAGAGCGTTCCGATTTTTCTCCGCTGGAGTCCCAGCTGGCCGCCCACGTCCGCGCCCGGCTCGGCGAGCTGCGCGGCAGCGAGGCGCGGGTCGCCCAGGTGGTCCTCGCCCGGGGCGCGGACCTGGTCGGCCTGAGCGTGAGCGATGTCGCCGAGCTGGCCGGGACGGCGCCCTCGTCGGTGGTCCGGGCCTGCCAGCGGCTCGGCTTCCGGGGCTACCAGGAGCTGAAGATCGCCGCCGTCCGGCAGGCCCCGGCCCCCGCGCCCGACCCCGCCGACACCCGGGACCCGGCCGCCCGCGCGCTCGCCGACACCGTCCGCTCCGCCCGCGAGGCGCTCGACGGGATCGCCACCACGCTCACCCCCGACCGGCTGCGGGCGGCGGCCGAGGCGCTGAACGCCGCCGACCACGTGCTGGTCCTCGGCGCCGGGCTGTCCGGCGCGGTGGTCGTGGACGCCGCGTACCGGCTGCGCGCGCTGGGCCTGCGCACCGACGCCCCGGCCGACCCGATCACCGCCCAGCTGGCCGCCGCCCAACTGCCGCCCACCGCCGCCTGCCTGGCCGTCAGCCACACCGGCGCCACCCGCACCGTGGTCGACGCCGCCCGGCACGCCCGCGACAACGGCGCCACCGTGATCGCCCTCACCGGCTACGCCCGCTCGCCGCTGGTCGACGCCGCCACCCACGCCCTGGTCGCCGGCGGCCAGGACCTCGTCTTCGGCCTGGAGACCACGGCCAGCCGGATCGCCCACCTGACGGTGCTGGACGCCCTCACCCTGACCCTGCTCGCGCTGCGCGGCGAACCGGCCGAGCGGGCCCTGCGCCTGTCCGCGGACGTGACGGCCGATCACGCGTACTGAGGGGCCGCCGCGTTCGTCCAGCCGGTGAAACGGCCCCCGGGGCCGTCGGTGGCGGTGTGTAGGCTCGCGGCATGGCAAGGGTGACGCGGGACGACGTGGCGAGGGCGGCGGGGACGTCGACCGCGGTCGTGAGTTATGTGATCAACGATGGACCGCGGCCGGTGGCGGCCGCGACGCGGGCCCGGGTGCTGGCCGCCGTCGAGGAGCTGGGGTACCGGCCGAACCGGGTCGCGCAGGCGATGGCCCGGCGGCGCACCGACCTCATCGGCATGGTCGTGCCGGACGCCCGCCAGCCCTTCTTCGCCGAACTCGCGCACACCGTGGAACGCGCGGCCGCCGAGCGCGGGCGGCTGCTGCTGATCGGCAACTCCGACTACGCCGACGAGCGCGAGGCGCACTACATCCGCGCCTTCCTCGGCATGCAGGTGGACGGCCTGATCCTGGTCACCCAGGACCCGTCCGCCCCCGGGGTCACAGGCGTGGACGCCACCGAGGGGACGCCGGTCGTCCTGCTGCACCACCGCGCCGAGACCGAGCGCGGGATCGCCGTGGTCGCGGACGACGAGGGCGGCGCCCGCGAGGTCGTCCGTCATCTGCTCGGCCACGGTCACGCCGAGGTGCACTGCTTCGGCGGCACCTTCGCGCTCAGCCCCAGCGACCCGGTGACCGTCCGCACCGCGGGCTGGGCCGCCGCGCTCGCCGGGGCCGGCCTCTCCACCGAGGGCCGGCTGACCGCCGCGCCGTTCGACCGGGTGCGGGCGCACCGCGAGGCGCTCGCGCTGCTGGCGCGCGCCGACCGGCCGTCCGCCGTCTTCTGCGCGACCGACGACCAGGCGATCGGTCTGCTGCGGGCCGCCGACGACCTGGGCCTGCGGGTGCCCGAGGACCTCGCGGTGGCCGGCTTCGACGACATCGCCGAGGCGGTGATCGCCGGCCCGCCGCTGACCAGCGTGGCCACCGCCCAGGCGGAGATGGCGCGCGCCGCCGTCGACCTGGTGCTGAGCGCGGGTGCCGACGGCGGGCCGGCCCCGGCCCCCGGGGCCCGGACGTTCCCGGCCCGGATGGTGCTGCGCCGCTCCTGCGGCTGCCCCGGGGACTGACCCGCCGGGCCCGGGGCCGGGCCGGTCAGATCCCGGCCCGGGTGAGCCGGCGGAAGACGACGGCCACCACCAGGGCGGTGAGCACCAGCAGCAGACCGGCCTCGACGAGCTGGATCGGCACGAGGTGCGACACCGGGTGGTACCGCCCCCAGGAGGTGGGCGCCGCCGCACAGACGTCGGCCACCGGCAGGCATGCGTCGGACGTCATCCTGGTGCCGTCCGCGAGCACCACCCCGTGCTCCACCAGCCAGGCGTTGGTGGGCTGGGCGAAGCCGCCCAGGGTGTTGTTGTACGGCTGCTCCTGGTCGACCAGCGGCCAGAGCGAGGGCCGCAGCATGATCATCGCGGTGTGGGCGAGCGCCACCGCCGCGCCGCTCGCCAGCACGGCGGCGACGGTGCGCCGCAGCAACTGTCCGACCAGCACGCCCAGCGCCAGGCCGAACAGCGACCAGGCGACGGGGACCACGCCGAGCACGGGGTAGGTGAACCCCTGGAACGGCGGGTCGAAGGCCCCGAAGGCCCCCCGCCGGTGCACGATGTCCGACCACCACACCCAACTGGTCAGCCCGGCCACCAGGGTGGACAGCAGCAGCACGGCGGCGCCCGGGACGGCGAGCCGGGCCGCCAGCCAGCGGCCCGGGCTGACGGACTGCGCCAGCACCATCCGCAGGGTGCCGCGCTCGTACTCCTGGGCGAGCAGCGGCCCGCCGAGGAAGGTGCCGAGCAGGACCGGGACGGCCGTGACGGCCGGCTGCAGGATGTCCGTGAAGGCCCGGAGCAGCAGCTCCAGCCGGCCGTACTGCACCCGGCACTCAAGGCCCCAGCTCTCCCCGGAGTCGCAGCCGGTCCGCGTCATCAGCTCGGCCCGGTCCTGGATGAGGACATGCAGGGCGATCAGGACCAGCACGGTGAGGAGCGCCGGAACGGCCATCGTCCGCACCGCCACCCGGCTCTGCTGCCACGACAGCCAGAGCACGCCGCGCGGCCCCCGGGGGCGGCGGGCGGTCGCGGGCCGTCCGGCCGTCCGGTCCGCGGGCGCCGGGGCGGGCGGGCCGGTCAGGGTGCTGGTGCTCATGCGGCGGCCTCGCGATCGGGGGCGGTGACGGGGGTCCGGACCGGGGTGCGGAGGTAGGCCAGCAGCAGTTCCTCCAGGCTCGGCCGGGTCGACTCCCACGGGCCGTCCACCGGTTCGCCGGTGTGCAGCAGCGCGGTGACCTGGCGGCCCCGGACCCGCCGTTCCACGGTGGTGCCGGCGGGCAGTTCGGCCCCGTCGGCGGCGCCGACGAGCAACCGGTGGCCGTCGAGGATCTCCTCCAGGTCTCCGGCCAGCCGGATCCGGCCCGCCTGGACCAGCAGCAAGTGGTCGATGACGCCGTCGAGTTCGGGCAGGATGTGGGAGGAGACCAGGATGGTGGTGCCGCGTTCGGCGGCCTCGGCCATCAGCACGCCCATCAGTTCGTGGCGGGCGAGCGGGTCGAGGTCGGCCATCGGCTCGTCGAGCAGGAGCAGTTCGGGGCGCTTGCCGAGGGCGAGCGCGAGCGCGACCCGGGTGCGCTGGCCGCCGGAGAGCGAGCCGACGCGCGCGCCCAACGGCAGCTCGCCCATGTCGATGACCCGTCGGGCGGCCTCCTCGTCCCACCCGGGGTTGAGCTCGCGCCCGAGGCGCAGCGTGCCCGCCACCGTGAACGAGGGGTAGAGCGGCTTCTCCTGGGTGACGTAGCCGACCCGCGCACGGGACTCCGGAGTGCTCGACGTCTCGCCGAACACCCGCAGTTCGCCCTCGGTCGGCTCGATCAGCCGGGCGGCCAGGGTGAGCAGGGTGCTCTTCCCCGCCCCGTTGGCGCCGACCACGCCGCAGATCCGGCCGGCCGGGACGGTGAAGTGGCAGTCGCGCAGGGCCCATCGGTCACCCCGGTAGCGCTTGCCCAGCCCCACGGCCTCGACGGCCGGCCGCTCCTCCGCCGGTGTCGCGTCCGGTCCGGTTGTCACGTCCGTCATGCGGTCCCCCCACCCTCCCTAGTCCGTTGCGGCCGGGCCCACCGGCCCGGCCGGCCCGTGCGGCGTCCCGGGGACGCCGGATGCGAAGCGCTGCTCCAGCACGGAGGCCAGCAGCGCGGTGATGTCCTCGCGGTCGAGTCCGGCCGCGCGGGCCTCGTCGACCCAGCCCACCAGCCCCGCCCGCAGCGGCCCGTCGGCGGCCGCCTCGGGCCGGGCGAGCGAGCGGCGGACGAAGGTGCCGAGCCCCGGCCGGGGTTCGACCAGCCCCTCGCGCTCCAGCTCGCGGTAGGCCTTCAGCACGGTGTTCGGGTTGATCGCGGTCTGCTCGACCACCTCCCGGGCGGTCGGCAGCTTGTCCCCGGGCTGGAGCACACCGAGCCGCAGCGCCTGCTTGGTCTGCTGCACGATCTGCTGGTAGGTGGAGACGCCGCTGCGCCGCTCGATGCGGTACTCGATCACACCCGCAACACCCTTTCACTAGGTCATTAGTGGAATCGTGGCGAACCTCGGCGCCGTGGTCAAGTCGGACCCGGGGGGTCCGGGGCCCGCGGGGGTCACGGACGGCGCAGCAGCCGCAGGTCGCCGTCCTCCACGACCCGCCGGTAGCCCAGCTCCCCGTACCGGCCGAGCATCCGGACGGTGTCCTCGATCGCGCAGGGTGCGTGCACGCTGGGGTCGGCCAGGTCGACGACCACCCACTGCGGCCCGTCCTGCAGCGCGTCGGCGAGCGGTGGCGCCGGTTCGCGGCAGACCAGGCCGACCGTGGTCCGCCCGGCCAACTGTGCGGCGAGGCGGTTGGACGCGGCCACGGTCGCGCCGTCGGGTATCCGTTCGAGCAGCTCCCGGGTCCGCGCCAGGCGGGGCGAGGTACCCCAGGCCCCGGGGGCGGCGAGCTCGTGCAACGGGTAGACCGGGAGCGTCACGGCGGCGACCAGGCCGGCGGCCACCAGGGCGCGCCGGGCCCGGCGGACGGCCGCGGCGGCCGCCGGGCCGTCCGCCGGGCCGTTCGGCGCGGGGGACGGGCCGTCCGGCGCGCACCGGTGGCCGCCGGGGCGGGCGAAGGCGCCGGTCCGGTCGAGGGCGTCCACCAGGGCCGCCAGCAGCAGCGGCATCAGCACCGCGCTGTAGTGGTACCCCACGCCCCAGTAGTGCGGGTTGTCGGCGATCAGCCGCCAGCCCAGGGTCGGCACGCAGAGCAGCGCCAGCGGTGACCGCAGCCCGAGGAACCCGGCGGTCGCGGCGGCCAGGCCGAGCAGCAGCCACTTCAGCGGCGGCCAGACCAGCCGCACCGCCGTCTCCCACGGCGCGCCGGCGGCCTCCCCCGCACCCACCTGCCCCCAGTAGGCGAAGTCACCGCCGGGGTTGAAGGACGGCAGCACCACCAGCATGGTCAGCGCCGTCGCGGCCAGACCGAAGAGCGCCACCCCGAAGCCCAGCGCCCGGATCCCGCTGCCGCGCGCCGCCCGTGCGCAGACCAGCGCCCCGACGACGGCCACCGTCAGCCCGAGGTCCTCCTTCACCAGCACCAGCGGCAGCGCCCAGAGCACCGCCGCGACCGGCCGCCCCCGCCCCAGCGCGGTGGCGGCGAAGGCCAGCAGCGGCACGGCGAACGCGATCTCGTGGAAGTCGTCGGCCACCGCCTCGACGATCCCCCAGGACACCCCGGTCAGGCAGCCGACGGCGCCGGCCAGCCGCGGGCCGCCGACCCGGTGGGCCCACCGGCTCAGCGGCACCACGGCCAGTGCCATCAGCACCGCCTGGGCGACCAGCAGCGTCACGGCGCTCGGGAACACCCGGTAGAACGGGGCGAGGGTGGCGAGCAGCGGGTGGAAGTGGTCGCCGAGCAGGTGGTAGCCGGGACCCTTGAGCAGCACGACCGGCGCCCGCCCGTCCGCGTAGGCCCGCACCGCCTGCTCGAAGATGCCCAGGTCGTAGGCCTGGGTCAGCATGCGCCGGTGCCGGTTGACGGCGACGCAGGAGTAGAGCACGGCGAACAGCCCGGCGAGCCCCCAGGACAGCACCCGGGGGCGCCGGAGGGAGCGGAGCACCGCGCGGAGCACCCACATGAACAAACCACCCTTCCACTATTGAATTAGTGAAAGGGTGGTGGAAGCCCGGAGCGGCCGTCAACCCCGGCCGGACCGGACCGGGGGGTACCCCGCCCCGCACAGGGGGGTCAACCCCCCTGCCGGGAAGGGGGTTTCTCCGGTTCCGGGGCGCCCGGCCGGCCGCCAGACTTCCTGCCATGAGCCCACAGTCCACGGCCCTGCCGTCCCCCGTTCCGGCCGCACCGCCGCGCCGCGACCCGGACGGCAGCGATTTCGCCCAGCTCACCCGCCGCATAGCCGAGGAGGCGCTGCTCGACCGCCGCCCCGGCTACTACGCGATCCGCTTCGGCGTCACGCTGGCCGCGTTCGCGGGCGGCTGGTACGCCCTGTTCGCCCTGGGCGACAGCCCGCTGCAGCTCGCACTGGCCGCCGCCATGGCCGTCGTCTTCGGCCAACTGGGGCTGCTGGCCCATGATCTGGCGCACCGCCAGGTCTTCGCCGACCGGCGGCGCAGCGAGCTCGGCGGGCGGATCGTCGCCAATCTGCTGATGGGCATGAGCTACGGCTGGTGGATGAACAAGCACACCCGCCACCACGCCAATCCCAACCACGAGGGCCGGGACCCGGACGTCGCGCCCGACATCGTGGTCTGGTCCCAGCAGCAGGCCCGGCAGGCGCGCGGGGTCCCCCGGTTCATCGGGCGGCGGCTGGCGTTCCTGTTCGTCCCGCTGCTCCTCCTGGAGGGCCTCAACCTCAGCTACAACAGCTTCCGGGCGCTCCGCAGCCCCTCCCTGAAGCGCCGCCGCCTGGAGGGCGCCCTGCTGGTCCTGCACTTCGCGGCGTACTTCGGGACCGTCTTCGCCGTGCTGCCGGCCGGGCGGGCGGTCGCCTTCCTCGCGGTCCACCAGGCCCTGCTCGGCGTCTACCTGGGCTGCGTCTTCGCGCCGAACCACAAGGGCATGCTGATGGTGACGCCGGAGATGCGGCTGGACTTCCTCCGCCGGCAGGTGTTGACCTCGCGCAACGTCCGCGGCAACCCGGTCCTGGACACGCTGATGGGCGGCCTCAACTACCAGGTGGAGCACCACCTCTTCCCCAGCATGCCGACCCCGGCGCTCCCCCGGGCCGCCCGGATCACCCGCCGGTTCTGCGCGGAGAAGGGCATCCCGTACCACGAGACCGGGTTGCTCCGCTCCTACCGCGAGATCTTCGCCCACCTCCACCGCACCGGCGAGCCGCTGCGCGCGGACCACTGAGCGCGGACCACCGAGCGCCGACCACCGAGCACCGACCACTGAGCGCGGGCCGCCGGGGCCACGCCCCGGCGGCATAGGGTCTGTCTCTTGGATTTTGTCGGATCAGGCCGCGGCGTCTGGGTGCGTGCATCGCAAGGCGGAGGAGG
>NZ_JBHYUU010000215.1:0-12111 GCF_042749955.1 Kitasatospora sp. NPDC059462
GTTCCCGGGGCGGCGCGGTGCCGGCGGCGGGGCGTCCGACGGGCTGATCCCCCGGCAGATCGGCGCCCGCCGCGCCCCGGTCCTCGGCGTCCGGACCGGCCCGCGCGGGCGGCTGCGGCACCGGACCGGCGCGCGACAGCCGGGCGCGCCGTCCGTTCGCGCCGGCTACCGGGCAGACTGGCGGGGTGAGCGACGAAGCCTTCAGCGGGACCGGCCCCGGGATGCGGTTCACCGCGGCCGACGAGGAGAAGAGACGCGGCGTCCGCCGGATGAAGACCATCGCGACCGGCCTGCTGGCCCTCGCGACCCTGGTCTTCGCCCTGGCCACCTGGGCGAAGGCGGCCGGCGCCGGTGCCTGGGCGGGCTATCTGGCCGCCGCCGCCGAGGCCGGCATGGTCGGTGCGCTGGCCGACTGGTTCGCGGTGACGGCGCTGTTCCGGCGGCCCTTCGGCCTGCCCATCCCCCACACCGCGATCATCCCGACCAAGAAGGACGCCTTCGGCCGCTCGCTCGGCGACTTCGTCGGCGAGAACTTCCTCTCCGGCCAGGTGGTGCGCGGCCGGCTCGCCGCGCTCGGCATCGCCCGGCGGCTCGGCGAGTGGCTGGCCGCGCCCGGCAGCGCGGAGCGGGTCACCAAGGAGGCCTCGGCGGCGCTGCGCGGGGTGCTCGCGGTGCTGCGCGACGACGACGTGCAGGCGGTGGTCGCCGAGGCGGTCACCCGGCGGGCCGCCGCCACCTCGGTCGCCGAACCGGCCGGCCGGATGCTCGGCAAGGTGGTCGCGGACGGCGGCCACCACGGCGTGGTCGACCTGATCACCGTCCGGGCGCACGACTGGCTCACCGAGAACCACGCCGAGGTGGTCGAGCGGGTCACCCGGAAGACCCCGGGCTGGACCCCGAAGTTCATCGACCACCAGGTCGGCGAGCGGGTCCACAAGGAGCTGATGCGCTTCGTCACCGACATACGGGACGACCGGCAGCACCCGGCGCGCGGCGCGATCGACAAGTTCCTCGCCGACTTCGCCACCGAACTGCAGACCGACCCGGAGACCATCGCCCGGGTCGAACGGGCCAAGGGCGAACTGCTCGCCCGGCCCGAGGTGCAGGACCTCATCGCCTCCACCTGGGCCGCCGTCCGCTCGCTGGTGCTGAACGCGGCCGAGGACGAGGAGAGCGAGCTGCGCCGGCGCATCCGCGAGGGAGTGCGCAGCTTCGGCGAGCGCCTGGCCACCGACGCCAAGCTCCAGGCCAAGGCGGACGGCTGGCTCCAGGACGCCGCCCAGTACCTGGTGGACACCTACCGGGCCGAGATCACCTCGCTGATCTCCGAGACGGTGGCGGGCTGGGACGCCGAGGACGCCTCGCGCAAGATCGAGGCCAACGTCGGCCGGGACCTCCAGTTCATCCGGATCAACGGCACGGTGGTCGGCGCGCTGGCCGGGCTGCTGATCCACACCGCGGCGGTCGCGCTCGGCGGCTGAGCCCGGTCTGCTTATCCTTGCGAACACTGCCGAAACGCGCGTAGAAACCAGAGAAGGGCACCACCGTGGTCCAGCCGGACGGAAGTCGGATCGGAACCCCCAGCGCCAGCACCCCCGCGGCCCCCGCGGCCCCCGCGGACCGCTCGATCGAGGCGTTCATCGCCGCGATGCCGAAGGCGGAGCTGCACGTCCACCACGTCGGGTCGGCCTCGCCGCGCGTGGTCGCCGAGCTGGCCGCCCGCCACGAGGGCCGGGCCAGGGTGCCCGCCGACCCGCAGGCGCTCGCCGAGTACTTCACCTTCACCGACTTCGCGCACTTCATCGAGGTCTACCTGAGCGTCGTGGACCTCGTCCGCGATGCCGAGGACGTCCGCGCCCTGACCTACGGCGTCGCCGAGGACATGGCCCGGCAGAACATCCGCTACGCCGAGCTCACCGTCACCCCCTACTCCTCGGTCAGCCGGGGCATCCCCGACGTCGCCTTCATGGAGGCCATCGAGGACGCCCGGCTGCGCGCCGAGAAGGACCTCGGGGTGGTCCTCCGCTGGTGCTTCGACATCCCCGGCGAGGCCGGTCTGGCCGCCGCCGAGGAGACCGCGCGGCTCGCCGTCGACCTGGCCCCGGAGGGCCTGGTCAGCTTCGGTCTCGGCGGACCGGAGATCGGCGTCCCGCGCCCGCAGTTCAAGCCCTACTTCGACCGGGCCCGGGCGGCCGGCCTGCGCAGCGTCCCGCACGCGGGCGAGACCACCGGGCCGGAGACGGTCTGGGACGCGCTGCGGGTGCTCGGCGCCGAGCGCATCGGCCACGGCACCCAGGCGGTCCACGACCCGGCGCTGCTCGACCACCTGGGCGAGCACCGGATCCCGCTGGAGGTCTGCCCGACCTCCAACATCGCGACCCGCGCGGTGGAGCGGATCGAGGACCACCCGATCAGGCGGATGGTCGACGCCGGGCTGCTGGTGACCGTCAACAGCGACGACCCGCCGATGTTCGGCACCGACCTCAACACCGAGTACGCGGTGGCGGCCCGGCTGCTCGGCCTGGACGAGGCCGGGGTGGCGGCGCTGGCGAAGAACGCGGTGGAGGCCTCCTTCCTCGACGGCCCGGGCAAGGCCCGGCTGGCGGGCGAGATCGATGCCCACCTGGCGCGGTGGCGCCAGGTCTGACCTGCGGTTCCCGCTCCGCCGGGGCCTCGTCGGCGGGTGCCGGCGGGGCCCCGGCGCCTGTCCGGGGCGCCCCCGCACCGCCGGTGGCGCCCCTCACTCGTTCGAGTGGTGCCATCGTGTGGTGCCAAAAAGGCTCGACATGGCGCCATGAATGTGCCATTCTCGGGTCATGGATCTCACGCCGTACGTCGACAACCTCCGGCACGAGCTCGCGGTGGCCGCGGGCGCGGGCGGGGACGAGGCTCGCGCCCTGGCCGAGCGCCTGACCCTGCCCTTGGAATCGGCCGCCCGGCTCACCCTGCTGAACGCGCTCTCCGATGCCATGGGGGAGGTGACGCGGGAGCTGGCACCGGGCTCGGTGGACGTCCGGTTGCGCGGCCTGGACCCGGAGTTCGTGGTCTCGGTGCCGGTGGGCGCCGACTCCTTCCACGACGCGGAGCCGGCCGGAGCGGGGTTGGCGCCGCCGGCGCCACCGATGGCGCCAACCGTGGCGTCGGCCGGCTCCTCCGGCGGCCCGGGCGAGGCGGCCGACGACGGCAACACCGCCCGGATCAACTTCCGGCTTCCCGCCCACCTCAAGGCCCGGGTCGAGGAGGCCGCCGGGCAGGAGGGCCTCTCGGTGAACGCCTGGCTGGTCCGGGCCGTGGCCGCCGCGCTGGACCCGGGCGCGCCCGCACGGCCCGAGCCGCGGACCAGGCGCGTCGCCGGCCAGGGGTTCACAGGCTGGGTCCGCTAGCCCGTCGGCCCGCCGCGCCGGCCCTCCGCCATCCACTCGCCATCCGCTCACTCTCACCTTCTTCCACCTGCGAAGCCGCAGGACAGAGCCACGAGGACGGGACAGCCATGCCTTCTTTCGACACCCTCGACCCGATCGGCGTCATCCTGGAGTTCGACATCGGCGCGGTGCGGATCACCGCGGCCAAGCGCACCGACACGGTCGTCGAGGTGCGCCCGGCCGACCCGGCGTCCGAGGCGGACGTCCGGATCGCCGAGCAGACCAAAATCACCTGCGCCAACGGCAGGCTGGTCCTCAAGGCCCCGAAGAAGCGGTCGATCTTCGGCCGGACGGGATCGATCGACGTCACGATCGAGGTGCCGGCCGGCTCCGAGGTCCGCGGCGACGTCCCGATGGGCGACTTCCTGCTGGAGGGCGTCTTCGGCGACTGCCGGCTGAAGACCTCGGTCGGCCGGATCCAGGTCGACGAGGCGGCCACCGTCCACCTGCGGAGCGACCACGGGGAGGTCCGGCTGGGGCGGGCCGACGGGGACGCCGAGGTGCTGTCCTCCGGGCGGGTCGAGATCGACAGCGTCGCGGGCGCCCTGACGGTCAAGAACCTCAACGGCGAGACGGTCGTCGGCCAGGTCGGCGGCGAGTTGCGGGCCAACTCCTCCAACGGCGCCATCACCGTCGGCACCGCGCTGGCCGGCGTCGACGCCAAGTCCGCCCACGGCACCATCCGGATCGGCGAAGTGGTCCGCGGCCGCACCGTCCTGCAGACCTCCATCGGTGACCTTGAGATCGGCATCCGGGAGGGCACCGCCGCCTGGCTCGACGTGCACACCAAGGTCGGCGGCGTCCGCAACACGCTGGAGGCCTCGGACGCGCCGGGCGAGGCCGCCGAGACGCTTGAGGTGCGGGCCCGGACGCAACTCGGCGACGTCGTGATCCGGCGGGCTTGACCGGCACCGGTCGGCCGCCGGGCAGGGGGGAGCGGCCGGCATGACTGCCGTCGCCGGCCCGCCCGGGCCGGGTGCGGCGATCCCCGCCGTGGGGCTGACCGGGGCCCACGGCGGGCGGACGGTCCTCGGCGACGTCCTTCCGGCCCTGACCGCGCGGGGGACCGGGGGGAGCCGCGGCGCTGTCCGGCCGTGGACCCTAGCGCGGCAGGCGCAGTGCCAGGCCGTCGAGGATGACGTTCAGGCCGTAGGAGAACTTCTCGTGCCGCAGGACGGCCGGGTCCGTGGCGGCGTTGGCCTCGGCCTCGGCGAAGGCCCCGGCCAGGAACTCGTGCCCGGCCACCGCCTCCTGGGCGGAGGGCATGAGGCGGGCGATGAACTCGGCCTCGCTCTGACCGCTGCGCTGGACCGTGGTGAGGAAGGCGGCCTCGGTGGTGCTCATCCCGAGCACGAAGGAGAGCACGGTGTCGATCGCCCGGGACGGCTCCGGGAAGCCGGCGGCCGAGAAGAGCGCGGCCATCCGCTCGGAGACGGTGATCAGGTTGGGGCCCAGGTAGACCAGCCCGGCCTGGCCGATGACCGACCCCAGCCAGCGGTGGCGCAGCGTGGTGGCCCGGAAGGCGTCGCAGGTCGCGAAGACGTCGGCCCGCCAGTCGGACGCGCCGGGGTCCGGGACGGGGATCTCGCCGAAGACCTCGTCCACCGCGAGTTCGATCAGCTCGTCCTTGGTGGCGACGTGCCGGTAGAGGGAGGTCGCGCCGGCGTTGAGGCGGGCGCCGAGCTTGCGCATGGACAGCGCCTCGGCCCCCTCGGCGTCGAGCATGGCGATCGCCTCGCGGACGATCGCCTCCCGGCTGAGCGTGGGCTGTTCGGCCTCGCGCTGCCGGCGCGCCCACACGGACGGGATCGGGTTCGTGATGTCGGCCATCGGCCGGTCCTCCCTCAAAGGGAATCGGCGCAAGGACATCCCTGCGTACAACGTTCGCAGGAAGCGTACAGGAAACAGAATTGCGCACACTGTTCCGCACTGCGTACAGTGTGCGCGTTGACGGAACGTCGTGCGCACCGTCGCACCGTCGGAGGGGAAGAACGCATGGAAGGCCGTAATCCGCGGCGCTGGATGATCCTGATCGTGCTGTGTCTCAGCACGCTCGTCCTGGTGGTCGACGGCATGGCGCTGACCGTGGCGGTGCCGTCGATGACCGAGGACCTGAACGCCACCGCGCAGGACACGCAGTGGATCCTCGACTCCTACATCCTGGTCTTCGCCGGCCTGCTGCTGACCTCGGGGAGCCTCGGCGACCGGTTCGGCCGGCGGAAGGTCATGATCGTCGGCCTGCTGCTCTTCGGGGCGGCCTCGCTGGCGGCGACGCTCTGCACCGACCCCGGTGAGGTCATCGCGAGCCGGGTGGCGATGGGCGTCGGCGGCGCGCTGATCATGCCCTCGACCCTGTCGATCCTGATCACCGTCTTCGAGGAGGACGAGCGCGGCAAGGCCATGGCGGCCTGGGGGTCGGTCTCGATGCTCGGCCTGGTCGGCAGCCCGGTGCTCGGCGGTGTGCTGATCGACCACTTCTCCTGGCACTCGATCTTCTTCATCAACGTGCCGGTGGTGGTGCTGGCGATCACCGCCGCGCTGGTCCTGATGCCCGAGTCCCGGGGGCCGTGGCAGAAGCCGGACCCGCTGGGCGCCGTCCTGTCGGCGGTCGGCATGACCGCACTGATCTGGTGGATCATCGAGATCCCCAAGCACGGCGCGTTCGGCGGCACCTCGCTGGTCTCCCTGGCGGTGGCGGTCGTCGCCCTCGGCGGCTTCGCGCTCTGGGAGAACGTGGTGGCGGAGCCGATGGTCCCGCTGGCGCTCTTCCGGCAGCGCAACTTCAGCGGCGGCTCGCTCTCGCTGACCCTGGTGCAGATCGGCAACGGCGGTCTGCTGCTCGTCCTCACCCAGTACCTGCAGTTCGTGCTGGACTACTCGCCCATCAAGGCGGGCCTGGCCTTCGTGCCGATGGCGGTCGCCGCGCTGATCGGCAACGGCGCCGGTGCCGGCCTCACCGCCAGGATCGGCTTCCGCCCGCTGGTCCTGGTCGGCATGGGGCTGATGGCCGGCTCCTTCGTCCTGCTGAGCACCGTCGACGCGGACACCGGCTTCACCGTCCCGGCGGTGGCGCTGGCCCTGCTCGGCCTGGGCGCCGGCCTCGCGATGCCGGCCGCCGTCGGCGCGCTGATGGGCGAGATCCCGCCGGAGAAGGCGGGTGTCGGCTCGGCCCTGAACGACACCATCCAGCAGGCCGGCACGGCGCTCGGCATCGCGATCCTCGGCTCGCTGCTGGCCAGCGGCTACGCCGACAGGATGCCGGCGGGCTCCTCCGAGCAGGCCCGGCAGTCGATCCTCGGCGCGCTCGTCGAGGCCGGCGCCAAGGGCGACCCGGGGCTGGCCCACGAGGCCCGGGAGGCGTTCACCTCGGCGATGTCCACCACCCTCACGGTGAGCGCGGTGGGCGTCCTGGCGGCGGCGTTGCTGGCGGCGGTGGTGCTGCGGAACCGGAAGCCGTCCGCGCCGGTGGCCCCGCAGGCCCCGCAGGCCCCGCAGGAGGACATCGCCGAACTGGCGGTGTGACCCGGGCTCCCGGGCGGCGGAACACGACGGAGGCCGGCACCCCGGGGAGGGGGGCCGGCCTTCGGGCGTCGCGGCGGTCGCGGGCTACAGGTTGATGTAGTCCACCTTGTCGTTCCAGTTGCCGCCGTACGGGTAGCCGAGGCCCGTGAAGTCGTAGCAGTAACCGTTCGACAGGTTGAGCGAGGGGTCCGGCTGCAGGGTCCGGTCGTCGTAGATCTGCATGTCGCCGACGGAGCGGTACACGCACGCGGAGCTGGCCATGTCGCGGAACGACCAGTCGGAGAGGTACTTGGTGCCCGGCTGCGACCAGCGCAGCAGGGTGCCGGAGAAGGTGGAGTGCTCCCAGAGGCAGGCCCAGCCGTAGCCGCAGTCGGAGGTCGCCTGCGGGGTCAGCACGACGCCGGAGGCCGCCGCCGGTGCGGCCTTGGCGGTCCTGGCGGCCTCGGCGAGCGCCGGGTCGATGACGGCGAGCGCCGCGTCGGCCTCGGCGACGCTGTCGTGGCAGTAGACGGCACCGCCGGTCACCTCGGTGCACACGCGCGCGCCGTTCCAGCCCTTGCCCAGGTCGATCTTCTCGCCCTTGTAGGTGGCGATCACCGGCTTGGACGGCGTTGCCCCCGTCGAACCGGCGGACTGCCGGGCGTCGGCGGACGGGGCCGTCGGCGCGGACGGCACGGGCGTCGCCGTGGCCGCCGGGGCCGCCAGCGCGAGCGCGCCGGCGGCCGCGGTGACGACGGCGAGCATGCGGAAGGAACGCACGGTCAACTTCTCCCCTGATGAGTCGTGGCAGGACTGTGCTGCCACGAACCCAACGCCGGATCGGCCGTTCGCACAATAGTTCCGACGAGGACCGGTCAATGGCTGGCCGAATTGGCTCAATGGCTTGATTCCACGGTTTCCGCCGGAGCCGTCGTACCGGGGACGTCGACGATGCCCCGGGCGAGGACGGCGGTGGACTCCACCTCGTCGCCGGACCTGCCCCAGGGGCCGTCCTTCACCAGGACGGTGCGGGTGCCGAGCAGTCCCAGGGTCGTCCGGTCGAAGATCCACTCGAAGCGCCGGCCGTCGTTCACCCGGGCCACGGCCACCCCGTGCCGTCCGGCGGCGTCCACCGAGTCGTCCACGGCCACCACCCCCGGGATGCGGGCGGCGGCGCGGTAGAGCGCCGAGCCCGTCTGGGGCGGGACGACCGAGTCGCGCAGGAGGTCGCCGATGGCGATGAAGGCCTCGTGGTCCGCTCCGGCGGTCGAGCCCGACCCGGCGCCGTGGTTCGGCCCGGCGTCGGTGTAGATCAGCTTCAGCAGGGCGTCGGGATCGGCCGGCAGGGTGGTCAGCAGACGGTAGGTGGGGGAGTCCAGCGAGCCGCGGGGAACGGCGGGCAGCGAGGTGTCGGCGCCGTCGCGGCGCACCAGGCCGGGGCTGCTGCCGTCCACGGCGGTCCAGCGCTCGGTCTCCGTGGTGGCGTCGGTGCGCGCCATGGCACCGTCGGAGGCCTCGGTCATCGTGCTGGTGTGGGCGACCGTCCGGAGGTAGGTGAACTGGCCGTCCCGGGCCGGGGGCTGGGGCTGGGCGTAGGCGACCTTGGCGATCCGGTCGAGGAGTTCCACGGAGGCCGCGGTGGCCGGCGGCCGCGGGTCCTGGGAGGAGGAGGGCTCGGGGGCCAGCGTGACGGCCGTGATGGCGGCGGCGGTGGCGATGGCGGTCACCGCGACGAGGCCGCGCCAGCGGGCGGTGAGGGCGGAGAAGGGGCGGGGCCGGGCGAACTCGGCGAGCAGGAGGTCGCGGCGGAGGGCCAGCTGCGAGGGGGAGGGTTCCGGGTGGGGCGGCGGGGGGAGCAGCCGGGCGAGTTCACGGCGCTCGCTGTGTTCGTTCCACTCGGACTGGTCGGTGCGTGTGGTGCTCATGGCCGCCTTTCCTGGTGGTGGCCCACGGACTGATGGCTGATGGCGAGGCCCACCCGGGGTGGTGCGGGGGGATCCTCGGCGTCGACGATCCGGCGGAGCTTGTCCCGCACGCGCGAGAGCCGGGAGCGGACGGTGCCGACGGGTATGCCCAGGGCCCGGGCGGCCTCGGCGTAACCGAGCCCGGACCAGACGACGAGGGTGAAGACCTCGCGCTCCGGCCCGCCGAGCTGGTCGAGCGCGCGGACGGCGGCGGCCGCCGTGTTGGCGTCGGTGATCCGGCTGACCACTTCGTCGGCGAAGTCGGGGATCGGATCGCGCCGGGGCAGGCGGGACATCGCGTCCCGGTGCCGGCGGGCCGTGCGGGCGGTGTTGCGGAGCACATTGGTGGCGATGGCCAGCAACCAGGCACGGGGGTGGAGGACCTCGTCACGGAGCTTTCTGCGGAGCCGCCAGGCTTCGAGGAAGGTGAGGGAGACGATGTCGTCGGCGAGGTCGCGGTCCCCGGTGGACCTGTACGCGTGCGCGAAGACCGTGCGAGCGTGCTGATCGTAGAGCTCGGCGAACAGCTGGCGCTCGCCGGCCTGCGTCTGCTTACTGGACAAGGAGGACTCCACGCAGATCTGGTGTCCGCAGGACGGAGGTGGTTCCAGAGAAATTCGGGAAAGGGCGGGAGAGGACGGGGAGGCCGGCCCGCGGCCCCGGAACGGGGACCGGCCCGGGCGATCGGGTTGAGTTCGCCCATAGGCGAATGTCTAGCGTCGACGTCATGACAGAAGACAACGCCAAGGACCTGACCGAGGACCGGATCCGGGTCGCCGTGGTGATCGGGAGCGTGCGCAGGCCCAGGATGGCCGATCCCCTCGCCGCGTGGTTGGAGCGCGAGCTCGCCGCGACCGACTGGCTCGACCTCGACGTGATCGACCTCGCCGAGGTCCCGCTGCCGATGCACGAGATGCAACCGGGAGGGGCGGCCGCGTCCCCGATCGCCGGCCGGCTCGCGGAGGCCGACGGATTCGTGTTCCTCGTACCGGAGTACAACCACAGCTTCCCGGCGCCGGTGAAGAACCTGATCGACTGGCACTTCACCGAGTGGGCGTACAAGCCGGTCGCGTTCGTCGGGTACGGGGGTTCCGGCGGGATCAGGGCCGTCGAGCAGTTGCGGACGGTCTTTCCGGAACTGCGCGCCACCACGGTCCGGGAGGCGGTGCTGCTGCCGATGCCCTGGGAGCACCTCGACGCCGACGGCCGTTTCGTCGCTCCGCCCGGTACGGCGCGGGCGCTGGGCGCGACGATGAACGAACTGCGGACGTGGGCCGTGGCCTTGCGCCCGGTCCGGACCGCGGGCCCGGCCGCCCGGACATGAGCAGGCGGCCACCGCCGCGCCCCTGGGACACTGGACCGGCAGGATCCACCCTCGGACGCGGGACGTATGCCATGACCACCACCGGGCACTCCGGCCACGGAGCGAGCCATGCCACCCTGACGGTCGGCCAGCTGGCGAGGGCTGCGGGGGTGACGCCCAACGCGGTCCGCTTCTACGAGCGCTACGGCGTGATCAGCGGGTACCGCAGCAGCGGCAACGCCCGCCGTTTCACCGTCGACGCGATCTGCCGGGTCAAACTCGCCCTCGCCGCGCAACGCGTCGGAATCACCCTCAAGGAGAGTGCCGACATCCTCGCCGGCATCCCTCCCCTCTCCCCCGATCTCGACCGGTGGGCCGCCGCGGGGGAGGAACTCGTCCGGATCGGCCGGGACCGGATCAGCCGGCTGCAGTCGACGGTGAACGAACTGGCCACGCTGGAGTTCCTGCAGGCGGACCCCCGGGCCGATCGCCGCGGGGTGCCGTCCGGAGCAGTCGGGAGCGGGTGAGGCGGCGGGCGGGTTCGAGCGCCCGCCCGCCCGCCCGCCCGCCTGCCCGCCCGGCCGGTCGTGCCCGGCCGCGCGTCCGGCCTGACCGGCTGCCCGGTCGGCCAGGTCGGACGCACCTGCCGCGGCCGGCGTCATGGCACCGGGCCGCGCTCCACGGGTGGGGCCGACGTCTCCCGGACGTCGGCCCCGTCCTGACACGAGCTCAGCGCAGCGCCCTGAGCCCGGCCGCCGCGTCGGTCCGAGCGGTCGGCCGGCCGTCGCACAGGGTCTTGACCGCCACGTCGACCACCGCCGCGTCGAGGCCCGACGGGTCCGTGCCCTCGTACGGGTTGTACGACAGCGCCACCTGCCGCGTCCCGTCCGCCGTGCCGAACAGCAGGGTGCCCCAGCCCGGCAGGCCGCCGTCGTGGCCCCACAGCGGGCCGCAGCCGAAGTCGGCCTGGGCCACGCCGAGTCCGTAGAACGAGGTGCCCGAGCCGGTCGGCACCGTCCGCTTCAGTTCCGCCTGCTCGGCGGGCCGCAGCAGCTTGCCGCCGAACAGGGCGGCGTGGAAGCGGTTGAGGTCGGCGGGGGTGGAGATGCCGTTGCCCGCCGCGTCGGCGACGGTCGTGTTGAGCCGGGTGATGTCCGCCGGACCCTCCGGCAGCTTGGCGTACGCGTGGGCGTGCGGGCCGCGCAGGCCGGTCTCGGAGGCCGGGAACACCGTGTCGTCGAGGTGCAGCGGCCTGACGATCCGCCGCTCGACCTCGCTCTGCCAGCTGTTCCCGGTGAGCTTGCGGATCACCATCCCGGCGAGGACGTAGTTGGTGTTCGAGTACTTCCAGCCCTGGCCCGGGGCGAAGTACGGCGCGTGCGCGACGCCGACCGCGACCAGCTGCTCGGGGCGGTGGTCCTGCCAGCGGCGCGACCCGTAGGCGTAGTCGCGCAGGCTCGCCTCGTCCTGGTAGAAGAACTGCGGGTCCTCCAGGTAGTCGTACAGGCCGCTGGTGTGGTTGAGCAGTTGGCGCACGCTGATCGCCCCGCCGTTCGGGACGACGCCCGGCAGGTGGCGCTCCACCGGGTCGTCCAGCCGCAGCCTGCCCTCGGCGACCAGCTGGAGCACGACCGTCGACACGAACGCCTTGGTGACGCTGCCGATCCGGAACCGGCCGTCCGGCCGGACCGGCTGCCCGGTGGCCAGGTCGGAGGTGCCGGCCGCGCCCCGCCAGATCCGGCGGCCGTCCTGCCGCACCTCGGCGAACGCGGCCGTCGAGGAGCCGTCCGTGATGAACGCCTGCAGCTGGGCCTGGGCGTCGACGCCGGCCGGCGCGGCCGCCGGCGCGGCCGGCTTGGCCGCCGTCGCCGCCGTCGCCGCCGGGGCGAGCGTGACGACCGCCGCCCCGGCCAGTGCGACG
>NZ_JBHYUU010000216.1:0-9445 GCF_042749955.1 Kitasatospora sp. NPDC059462
GGCCCCGCCCGCCCCCCGGCCCGCCGCGGAGGGCTGCGCCGCCCGACCCCCCCCCCTCCCGGGCGGCGGGGGGTGGGGCCGCGGACCCCCGGCGGGGGGCGCCGCCCGGGCCCCGCCCCCCCCTCGGGGTCTGTGCGTGGAGGACGAAGCGGCTCGGCTACTTCTTCTTGTCCTTGCCGCCGCCGAGCGGCAGCGCGGCCAGGCCGCCGATGATCACGAAGGCCGCGATCGGCAGCAGCACGTAGAGCCCGAGGGTCTCGGCGACGCTCAGGCCGGAACCCGGGTCGTCGCCGTCGTCCCGGGTGAGGGCCATGGCGGGCGACGACAGCAGCATCATCAGCGTGACCGTTGCGGTGACCGCGCCGGCTCGCAAAGCGTTCCTCTTGTCCACGGTGCCAACTTACCCGTCACTTACGCCGGGCCGCTCGGCGGGGTCGGCCTTTCGGGAGGGCCGTCACCGGCGGTGCCCGGCCGGGCGCCCACGGAGCCCAGCAGGCCGGCGAGGGTCCGGGCGTCCGGGGCCGCGGCCAGCGCGTCCAGGGTGACCGGGCGCCCCGAGCCGTCGGCGACCGGCAGGCGCCAGTTCGGGTACTGGTCCCAGGTGCCCGGGAGGTTCTGCGGACGCGGGTCGCCGACCACGTCGGGCAGCCAGACGCCGATCAGCCCGGCGGGGGTGGCGGCCAGGAACCGGTGCAGCGCGAGGGCCGACAGCGGCTCGTCCGCGCCCAACAGTCCCAGCCGGACCAGCTCGGCCCGCCAGTCGGCCAGCTCGGCGGCGGCCTGCGCCTGCTCCTCGCCCAGCGGACGGGCCAGCAGGCCCAGCCGGTGGCGCAGCTCCACGTGCTCGCCGGAGAGCCGGGCGGCGGTGGACGGCAGGTCGTGCGTGGTCAGGGTGGCGAGGCTGCCCGCGCGCCACCGCCCGGGCGGCAGGATCCCGCCCCCGGCCTGCCAGTCGCGTTCGAACCAGAGCACCGAGGTGCCGAGCACGCCGCGCGCCGCCAGCTCCTCGCGCACGCCCGGCTCGACGGTGCCGAGGTCCTCGCCGATCACCGCGGCGCCGGCCCGGTGCGCCTCCAGGGCGAGCACGGCGAGCATCGCCTCGGCGTCGTAGCGCACGTAGACGCCCTCGGTCGGGGCGTGCCCGGCGGGCACCCACCAGAGCCGGAACAGGCCCATCACGTGGTCGATCCGCAGCGCGCCGGCGTGCCGGGCGGCGGAGCGGATCAGCTCGGCGAAGGGCGCGTAGCCGGCCTCGGCCAGCGCGTCCGGGCGCCAGGGCGGCAGGCCCCAGTCCTGGCCGCGCGCGTTGAAGGCGTCCGGCGGCGCGCCGACCGAGATGCCGGCGGCCAGCACGTCCTGGAGCGCCCAGGCGTCGGCGCCGTCCGGGTGGACGCCGACCGCGAGGTCGTGCACCAGGCCGACCGGCATCCCGGCGGTGCGGGCGGCCCGCTGGGCGCGGTCGAGCTGGCGGTCGGTCTGCCAGGCCAGCCAGCGGTGGAAGTCCACCCGGCCGGCCAGCTCGGCGGCCGCGCGCCGCACGTGCGGGGAGCCGGGGTGGCGCAGGCCCTTCGGCCAGCGGTGGTGGTCGGCGCCGTGCCGCTCGGCCAGGGCGTTCCAGAGCGCGTACCGCTCCAGCCACTCGCCCTCGCGGGCCCGGTAGGCGTCGAAGGCGGCGGTGCGGACGGCGCCGTGCTCCTCCGCGTACCGGCGGTACCCGGTGTGCAGCAGTTCCAGGGCGCGGCGCTTGAGGGCCCAGACCTCGTCGCGGTCGATCAGGCCGTCGTGCTCCAGCACCTCGGAGCGCAGCCGGGCGGCGCGGGTCAGCAGTTCGTCCGCCTCGGCGCGGGCCGGGCCGGTGAGGTAGGCGTACTCGGGGACCTCCTCGACCCGCAGGTGGACCGGGTCGGCGAAGCGGCGGGAGGACGGGCGGTAGGGGGACGGGTCGGAGGGGACGGCGGGCAGCCCGGCGTGCAGCGGGTTGATCTGCAGGAAGGCGGCGCCCAGCGAGCCGGCCCAGGTGGCGAGGTCGGCGAGGTCGGCGAGGTCGCCCATGCCCCAGGAGCGGTCGGAGAGCACGGAGTAGAGCTGGGCGAGGAAGCCCCAGCCGCGGCCGGGGAGGGCGGGCAGGCGTTCGGGGGCGACGATCAGGTGGGCGGTGGCGGTGCGGTCCGCGGCGTCGGCGTGCAGGGTGTGCCGGCCGGGCGGCAGGTCGGCGGGCAGCCAGTGGGCGTGGCCGCGCGGCAGCTCCCAGCGGCCGCCCTGCTCCAGGGCGACGGCGAGCCGGGTGCCGGCGGGGAGGTCGAGCGCGGTGCGGCGGCCGGCCCGGGCCACGACGGTCGGGGGCAGCAGCCGGGCCCGCCGCTCGTCCCGGTGGCGGGCGAGCGCGGCGCGGGCGGCGTCGGGGGTGGCGGCGTCCACGCCGAGCGCGGCGAGCACGGCGACCAGCGTGCGGGCTCCGGCCGGCACTCCCCCGGGGCCGCAGCGGGTGTCCACCCCGTGGGCCTGCGCCAGCGCCACCAGCTCGGGCGGGGGCGGCGGCGCGTCCTGCGCGGGCACGTCCGGTCCGTCGGCTCCGTCACGGTCGAGATAAGCGGCCACTCGCGGCTCCTGCGATGTCTCGGCAACGCCCAGTCAGGACAGCCACAGTCCTACCCGGGTGACGCCCCGGCGACCCGGCGGACACACCCCGCCGAAGGGGTGGGAGAGGGGCGGAAAGAAGTGTTCGGGAGGGCGGAGAGCCTCCTTTAAAGAGGCCTTAAGTCCGGCGTAAATCGGACAAAATCGGCATACCCGTCGACGGCGTTGACACCGGGAAACGTAGCTGGTGGGCTTTGCCGCGATGTGGTTCCGGCCTGGCGAGGAGGCTCCTGTGCAAGCCCGAGTGTCCGAGGTGGCCGGGCGGCGGCTCCGTCAGCAGCTGGAGCAGAGCCCGTCGCTGCGCGAGGTGCTGCAGCACCCCGCGGCCCTCGCGGCACGGCGGGCCACCGCGCGGACGTGCCGTCAGCTGGTGCCCCGCACGGCGGACCGGCTGATCGCGGACCTCAAGGGCACCGAACCGCTGCTGCACTCCGTGCGCGCCGAGCGCGCGCTGGCCGCCCGCCCGGGCGCGCCCAGCCGGCGCACCCTCCAGATGGCGGCCACCCTGTCGGCGGCGGCCGTGGTCGGCGGTCTGCTGGTGAGCGGCCCGGCCGCGTACGCGCGGGTGCCCGGGTACTCCCCCGGGGCGGACGTGGTGAGCACCGCGAGCGGCGCCCCGCAGACCCCGCTGGGCAGTGTCAGCGACCCCCGGGTCTTCCCCCGCCCGCAGGAGCAGAGCGTGGCCGGCCGGCCGGTCACCGTGCCGGGCGCCGTCACCCTGGTCACCGCGCCGACCGCGGACCACGGCGCCGTCGCCGCGGTGCGCGAGGTCCTCGGCATCGCCGGGGCGAGCGCCGTGACCTCGGTGCCGGAGCCGCCCGCCCCGGTCGCCGGCTCCCTGGTGGTGTACGTCGGCGGCCCCACCGAGGGCGCGGGCGGCCCCACCGACCGGGTCCTGCGCGAGCTCACCGTCGCGGCCGGCGGCAGGGACAGCGCGGCACCGACCACGGCCGGCATGCCCGCCGGCGGCTACGTGCTGGCGGCCGGCCAGCTGCCGGTGGCCGGCGGCGGCAGCTACGGCGCGGTGGTGCTGGCCGGCGCCGATCCGACCGGCACCTTCTACGCGGCGCAGTCGCTGCGCCAGCTGCTGGCGGCCGTCCCCGCCGACCAGGGCCAGGCGCCCGGCGCGGCCGGCCTCGGCCTGCCGGGGATCACCCTGCGCGACTGGCCGTCCGGCGCCCCGGTGCGCGGCACCGCCGAGGCCTTCTACGGCACCCCGTGGAGCCAGCAGCAGCGGCTGGACCAGCTGGACTTCCTCGGCCGCTCCAAGCAGAACTTCTACCTCTACGCCCCGGGCGACGACCCGTACCGCACCGCCCGCTGGCGGGACGCCTACCCGCAGGCGAAGGCCGACGACCTGCGCGCGCTGGCCGCCCGCGCCGGGCGCAACCACGTCACCCTCGGCTACGCGATCGACCCCGGCCAGTCGTTCTGCTACAGCTCCGGCAAGGACGCGGACGCGCTGGTCGCCAAGCTGGACGGGCTGCGCAGGCTCGGCTTCACCGCCTTCCAGCTCCAGTTCCTGGACGTCTCCTACGACGAGTGGCACTGCTCCGACGACCGGGCCAGGTACGGCACCGGCCCGGCCGCCGCCGCCCGGGCGCAGGGCGAGCTGGCCACCAAGGTGCAGGAGCGGCTGATCGCCGGGGACCCTGCCCTGGCGCCGCTGTCGGTCGTCCCCACCGAGTACCACCAGCAGGGCTCCACCCCGTACCGCGGGGCGCTGGCCGACGCGCTGCCGCCGGCCGTGCAGGTGGCCTGGAGCGGGGTCGGGGTGATCCCGGAACGGATCACCGGCAAGCAGACCGGCGACACCGCGGAGCTGTACCGCCACCCGCTGGTCACCATGGACAACTACCCGGTCAACGACTCCACCCCGGACCGGCTCTTCCTGGGCGCCTACACCGGCCGCGACAGCGAGGTGGCGACCCGTTCGGCCGTCCTGCTGACCGGTGCGATGCAGCAGCCGGTCGCCTCCCGGATCGCGCTCGGCACGGCCGGGGACTTCGCCTGGAACCCGGGCGGCTACAAGCCGGAGGACTCCTGGCGGGCGGCGCTGCGCTCGCTGGCGGGCCCGACCGGTGCGACGGCCACGCCCACCGGGGAGACCCTGGCCGCGGTCACCGCGCTGGCCGGCAACAACGTGTCCTCGCCGCTGGCCACGCAGGAGTCCGGCTACCTCCAGCCGCTGCTGGAGCGGTTCTGGGCGACCGCCGAGCCGACCGCGGGCACCGCGCCCGACCTGGCGAAGCTGATCGAGGCGGCCGCCCCGCTGCGGGAGGCGTTCACCGCGATGGCGGACGCCCAGCAGACCCTGGCCGCGGCCCCGGCGACCGCCCAGCTGGCCGCCGAGGCGGCGCCCTGGCTGGCGCCGCTGCGCGACTACGGCCTCGGCGGGAAGGCCGCCCTGGACATGCTGCTGGCGCAGCGCGGCGGGGACGGCGGCGCCGCCTGGAAGGCCCGGGTGGAGCTGAACAAGCTGCGCGAGCAGCTCGGCCAGAGCCCGGCGACGGTCGGCGCGGGCGTGCTCGGCCCGTTCCTGGAGCGGGCGCTGCGGGCCGCCGACACCTGGGCCGGGGTGCAGGGCGGCGGCATCACCCCGACCACCACGATGGGCACCGCGCACGACCACCTGCCGGCGCTGATGGCCGACGGCGTCGCCGACACGTTCTACTGGAGCTCGGCGCCGCCGCAGGCCGGCGACTCGGTCGGCCTGGACCTCGGCGGCGGGCGCCCGGTCGGCAGCGTGACGGTGCTGATGGGCTCCTGGGGCAGCGGTCCGGACGGCGCGAGCGCCGTGGACGACTACATCCGCGACGGCGTGCTGGAGTACACCACCGGCGAGGGCGGCTGGAAGAAGCTGGCCCCGGTGAAGAACCAGAAGTCGGTCTCCGCGCAGCTGCCCGCCGGGGCGGTCGTCCGGGCGGTGCGGCTGCGGGCCACCGCCGCGCAGAAGACCGCGGTCGCGGTGCGCGAGTTCTCGGTGACCGCGCCGGACGAGCTGCCGGCCAGCGTCTCCGGCGGCCCGGCCGCGCTGCCCGGCTCCTCGGCCGCCGCGGTGCTGGACGGCAACCCGGACACCGCCTACCGGGCGGCGACCGCGCCGACCGCCTCGGACGAGCCGCTCACCGTCGAGCTGGGCGCCGCCCGGCCGCTGGACCGGCTCACCATCCTCACCGACCCGGGCGTGCGGGCCTCGGCCACCGTCTCGGTGCGGCACCCGGACGGCTCCTGGACGGAGATCGGCACCGTGCAGCCGGGCTGGAACGAGCTGTCTGCCGGCGGACTGCCCGCCGACGCGTTCCGGCTGGCCTGGAAGCCCGGCGGGGAGCCGCCGGTGGTCAACCAGGTGATCCCCTGGTACGCGGACGCCCCGGCGGCCCGGCTGAGCCTGGCCGACGCCTCGGTGGACGCGGTGATCGGGGAGGCCGCGCCGGTGCAGGCCCGGGCGACCGTCGAGGCGGGGCGTCCCGAGGGCGTGACCGGGGAGCTGCGCACCGAGGTGCCGGCGGTCGCCAAGGGGCTGACCGTGGCGCCGGTGACCGGGGTGAGCGTGCCGCGCGGCGGGAAGGTCGGCGTGCCGCTGCTGGTCACCGCCGGTCCGGAGACGCCGTCCGGGACGTACCAGGTGCCGGTGCTGTTCGTGGCCGGGCCGACCACCGTCCGCCAGGTGCTCCAGGTGCACGTGGTGCCGCCGACCGGCGGGCCGGACCTGGCGATCACCGCGGAGGCCACCTCCTCGGCCGACGAGACCCCGAACTTCCCGGCCTCCGCGGTGGCCGACCAGGACCCGAAGAGCCGCTGGTCCTCGCCGCCGGCCGACGACGCCTGGGTGCAGCTGGAGCTGCCGCAGGCCACCCACCTGGGCTCGGCGGTCCTGCACTGGCAGGCCGCGTACGCCGCGTCGTACAAGATCCAGGCCTCGGCGGACGGCCGTTCCTGGACCACGGTCGCGACGGTGGAGGACGGCTCGGGCGGCAACGAGACGGTGCGCTTCGACGCGCCGGCCGCGAAGTTCCTGCGGATGCAGGGCGTGGCCCGGGGCACCAAGTACGGCTACTCGCTCTGGGGCATCGAGCTGTACGCGGCCGCGGCGGCGGACGGGACGCTGCCGCCGTCGCCGACCGTGCCGGTCACCCCGCCCGTGACCCCGCCGGTCACCGCGCCGACCGCTCCCCCGGTGACCCCGCCCACCGGCACGCCGGGCGGAGGCCAGGCCGGCGGCCCGGCGCCGACCACCCCGCCGCCCGCGCCGACGCCCTCCGGTACCCCGGCCGGACCGGCGCCGCTGCCCTCCGGCACGCCGTCGAAGCAGCCGTAGCCCCGGGAAGGGGCCCAGACGGCGGGCCGCCGCGCTCCCCGGCTGCGGGGTGCGCGGCGGCCCATGAGGCGTACCGGGTGATGTGACGGGCAAGCCCTTGTGGTTCGGGGGTCAGGCGGAGAGCGCCTCGGGCTGTTCTCCGCGGCGGGCGGGGGCGGGGTGCGCGGGGTGCGTGCGGCCGAGCGGCACCGGGTGGGCGGCGTCGGTATGGTCGTGGTGTTCGTACTCGCCCCACTGCGGGGCGCGCAGCTGGTCACCGCCGCCGTACGGCTCCAGGTAGGGCCGCCAGCGCGGGTCCTTGATGCCGGTGCCGATGATCCGCCAGGCCAGTCCGGTGGGCGGCGCCGGTGGTCGCTTCATCCGCCAGCCGAGTTCGGTGAGGTGGCGGTCGGCCTTGGTGTGGTTGCAGCGGCGGCAGGCCGCCACCACGTTGTCCCACCGGTGCTGGCCTCCCCGGCTGCGCGGGATGACGTGGTCGACGCTGGTGGCGGCGGCCCCGCAGTAGACGCAACGGCCGTGGTCGCGGGCGAACAGCGCCCGGCGGGTGAGCGGGACGGGCCCGCAGAACGGGACCCGCACGAAGCGGGTCAGTCGGACGACGGAGGGCGCCGGGAGGGCGCTGGTGGCGCTGTGCAGAGTGACACCCGAGTCCTCCAGGCTGACCGCCTTGTGGTTGAGGACGAGGATGAGTGCGCGGCGCATCGATACGACGCCGAGTGGCTCGTACGACGCGTTGAGGACCAGGACATGCGGCACGGATGCCTCCTTGGACGCCTGCGGCGCGTGGCTCGCGCCGGGACGAGCGGTTGGATCGCGCAACGGGTGCGTGATCTCCCCCAGTGTCGCCTTACGCCTTCGTGCGGCGCCACCACTCCTGTGTAACGGACCTGACGTGAACTCCGGGTGTGGCTTCTGTCATACCCGGTATGCCCGGGGGAAGGGCGGGTTGCACTCCGGTGCCCCGGCGGGGTACCGCTGGGCCGGTCGGAGCAGTGCGGCAAGCGGCGCTCGGGGGCCCGGACGGGGCGTTCGCGCCGGTCCGCGCGCCCTCCGAACGGCCGATCGGCGTGTCAGGGTGCGAGCCCGGCACGGCTTAAGGTAGTGCGGACGGTCCGCAGGCCAGGGGCGTGCCACCCGGGCGTGCCCCGCGTCGACGGGCCGTGCCACGACCCCAGCAGGAAGGTCCCGCACGTGTTCCGGTCCGGTGCCGCCGGCCTCCTCGCCGAAGCGTCCGCCACGACGCCGGCCTCGACGCCCGCCCCGTCCCCGACTCCCACGGCCCCGGAGTTGCCCGACCTCAGAATCCCGACCAGCGCCCAGGAGGTGTCCGACACCACCCGGCAGGCCGCCGGCTGGTTCGACGAGCACTGGCAGGACTGGCTCGCCGGCGGGATCCGGATCGTCTTCATCATCGTGCTGGCGCTGGTGCTGCGGGCGATGGTGCGCAAGGTGATCACCCAGCTGATAACGCGGATGATCCGGCCGGGCGAGAGCGAGGACGAGCCGAGCCGCCTCGGCGGCCTGCTGGCCAATACCGGGGTGGTCAACCCCGAACGGCGCCAGCAGCGCGCGGAGGCGATCGGCTCGGTGCTGCGCAGCGTCGCGTCGTTCACGATCCTCGGCACGGCGGCGCTGATGGTGCTGTCGGCGCTCGGGATGAACCTGGCGCCACTGCTGGCGAGCGCCGGTGTGGCCGGTGTGGCGATCGGTTTCGGCGCCCGCAACCTGGTCACCGACTTCCTCTCCGGGGTCTTCATGATCATGGAGGACCAGTACGGCGTGGGCGACGAGATCGACACCGGGGTGGCCACCGGCACGGTGCTGGAGGTCGGCCTGCGGGTGACCAAGCTGCGCGGCGCGGGCGGTGAGATCTGGTACATCCGCAACGGCGAGGTGAAGCGGATCGCCAACATGAGCCAGGGCTGGTCGACGGCCTCGGTGGACGTCCAGGTCGGCTACAAGGAGGACCTGGAGCGGGTCGAGGCGCTGATCGCGGAGACCGCCGAGGCGATGGCCAAGGAGGCGCCGTACGACGAGCTCGTCTGGGCGCCGTTCAAGATCCTGGGCGTGGAGTCGGTCGCGGCGGACTCCGTGGTGCTGCGGATCGAGGCGCGCACCGCCCCGGGCAAGTCGCTGAGCGTGGCCCGGGCGCTGCGCCAGCGGGTCAAGCGGGTGCTGGACGAGGCCGGGATCAAGGTCAAGGAGGAGGTCGCGCCGGTGGCCGCGGGCACGGGCGCCGGCACCACCGCCGCCGCCATGGCGCTGACCACCGCCACGGTCCCGCCCCCCGCGACCGACCCGGCCCCGCCGTCCGCCCTGTCCGACCCCACCTCCGCGGGCTACAAGGCCGCCACCCCGATACCGGCCCCGGTCCGCCCCGCCGACGACACCACCACCAAGGCGCCCTGAGGTCTGTGCAGGCGCGGGGGCCGGGGCGCCCCCGCCCAGCCCCGCGTGGTGCACCGCCCCCCCCCCGCTAGAGGCGGG
>NZ_JBHYUU010000216.1:9455-12022 GCF_042749955.1 Kitasatospora sp. NPDC059462
GCTGTGTTATGTGACGGCTCGCGGCGGGGTACCCCCCGGCCCAGCGCCGTGTGGTCACCGGACCCGCCGCGTGATGACGGCGGTGGCCAGAGCGAGCGCGGCTCCGATGCTGTCGTCGAGGTCGGCCGGCAGGCTGCGTACGCCCAGTCCTGCGGCGGCCATGGCGGCGGCGAGCTGTTTCCGGTGGGCGACCGGAAGATGTGCGGCACCTGGGTATGCGAGCAGGTCCCGCGCGCTGTACCCCTCCCGGACGGCGCGCGCCCGCTCGACAGCGTCCGCGTAGATCCGCCACCCCGCTTCGGGGGCTCCGGCCGCCGCGGCGAGGTCGGCGACCGTCAGGGCCAGCCGGGTGCCGAAGACCAGCGCTCCGTCGTCGGGCGCCACGGCCCGATGAGCGGTGAGCAGGGCGTCGACCTGCTCGGGGCATGATCCCCCGGCGAGGAGTGAGCAGGCCACGGTCAACGCGGCGGCGACGGCGGCCTCCCAGGGCTCTTCCTTCGGGCTCGCGGCGAGCAGGCTCTGCGCCAGTTCGAAGTGGCCGTCAGCGGCCGTGGCGATGACGGCGATCTGACGGCCGGCGAACATGCGGCGGCCGATGCCCCCGATCCGCTCCAGGTGAACATGGGCGTCGGCCCACCGGCCGGACCGCGCGAGGGCGCGGGCGCCATCGTGGACGAGGACGTTGTCCATCCACTCGACGACCTCGCTCCGGTCCGCCCCGTCGGCGGTCAGGCCACAGAGAGGCACTGGCGTCCCGTCGAGGACGGCATCGCAGTCGGTGGCGACGGCGTGAGCCAGCTGTTCGAGGAGAGCGAAGGCAGCGTTGCCGTCGGCCTCCCGGATCCGCAACAGGGCGAGGTTGACCAGGGGCTCCAGGGCCAGGCAGGCCGTTGCGGGCGGCAGCGGACGGGCGGCGAGGTAGAGGTTGGCGTGGCTGTGGCACAGGGCTCGGGCGAGGTCGGGCAGGCGGCGGTCGGCGGCGAGGAGCGCGGTGAGGTTGTGCACGCCTGCGGCGTCGACGAGGTTGCTGTGGGCGTCGGCCGAGGCGGCGAGTTCGGTGAGCCGGGCGACCCGGGTCTCCAGCGGTAGGGCGAGGGCGCGTTTGCGCGGGACGAGGGGGAAGCGGCGGAGCACGTCGGCGAGCAGGACGGCCGTCATGAGGGTTCCTGGGTGGGTTCGAGGACAGTGGCGGTGGCAGCGTGGGCCAGCAGCGCCTGGTGGTCGTGGGTGAGGCCGAGCCGGTTGGAGTGGAAGAACTGGTGGTGGGCGAGGACCGCTCGCAGGCCGCGCCGGAGCCGGCCGCTGTCGGCGAGGGTCCTCAGGTCCCGGCCGCACGCGGTGAAGGCGGCGAACCAGGGTGCGGCGAAGGCGAGCTGCCCGGTCGTGAGGAGCGCGGAGGTGGGGCCGGTGTCGGCTTGGAGCAGCACGGCGACGGTCTGGTGGAGTCGGCGCCCGCCGTCGGTTTCCGGCGCGGTCGGGCGGTGCTGCGCGATCTTGGCCCAGGTGTCGCCGATCTCGTACCAGTCCAGGCCCGCGCCACGCATCATCGCGGTCCCGAGCAGCAGGGACAGTTCGCGGCGCTGGTCGTCCCGTTCGGTGCTGTGGACGGCTCGGAGGTAGTCGAGGGTGTGAAGGCTGTCGCGGTGGAAGAGCCGGTGTGCGACCTCCATGGCGGCTTCGCCGCCGAAGGCGATCGTCTCGGGCTCGTAGATCACCGGGGTCCAGTGGGTGATCGCGCCGGTGGCGCGGAAGTCCTCCAGGACTGCATCCACGGCGGCCGAAGCGGCGCCGGCGCTATCGGCGGTGGCCGGCTGGTAGCGCAGCCGCCATCGGTCGCCCTTGCGCAGGAAGTGCCAGCCAGTGATGCCTCCCGTGTGTGTGAGCGCCGTGAGGGCGGGTCCGAGACGTTGGGTCACCCTGCGGATGGTGCCGCTGGAGGCGGGACGGCGGGGTGTGCTGACATCGGGGCTGGTCCTCATGCGGTTCGCGGAGCCGGAATCACGGCACGTATTCCTCGAAGCCGTCGGCGGTATGCTCAACCGCGGGTCAGGGTGGGAAGTGCGCCGGGCGGAGCGTGCGTTCGAGCGTCTGGACCGGCTCGCTCTCTCACCCCAGGACACCATCGCCGCGCTGCAGAAGAAACTGGAAGAGATCTCGTGACCGCTCCGCACGACCCGTACGACCATGACCCCGAGGCCGCTCTCTGGGCCATCTCGCAGCACTCCGGGGACAACAGCGGATCCTGTGTCCGTGTGGCTCACTTCGACAACGGCGATGTCTGGCTCGGTGACGACAAGCACCTCGATCGGCCTCACCTCGCCTTCCGTCCGGACGAGTGGGCCGCGTTCGTGAAGTCCATCAGGAACGGCGACCCGAACTTCCCGGCCGCCTGACCTCGTCGCGGGTGAAGTTGAGCCCCGCCGCCCGAGCAACTCGGGCGGCGGGGCTTCGTGCTTCTACGCACCACCGCCCAGGAGACGCGGCCCCATCAGCCCATCCCCGCCATCGAACGGTTGCACCGGGCCTTCCGCCTTCTCTCCTGCGCAGGAAGTCGGATGGGCCGACTT
>NZ_JBHYUU010000217.1:0-11906 GCF_042749955.1 Kitasatospora sp. NPDC059462
GGGTCGTCCACACCGGACTCATCGGATCCGCCGGACCCGTCGGACCCGTCGGACTCATCGGGGCCCAGGCGGCGGGCCCGGCCGGGCTCGACGGTGGTCGCGTCGCCCCCGCCGCCACCCCCGCCGTCCCCTTCGCGCCGGCCCGGGGCCCGGGGGTCGTCGGTCTTCTCGTCGTCCGGGTCGTGGTGCAGCGGTACTCCGCCCGCGCCGCCCTGCGGGATCTCCTCCACCGTCGTCTCCTCGCCTCGTAGCGGATTCCTCCGGTCGCTTCGCGGATGCCCGGGCCGTCCCGGGTCAATCGGCCTTCCGGCAGCCGCGCAACAGGCCGAAGGACGCCCCCAGGAGCGCGGCCCAGCCGCCGACCGAGGCCCAGAACACTCCCGGGGCGCAGCCGCGCAGCCCGGCCGCCAGCAGGCCCAGAGCGAGCAGCCCGAGGGCCAGCACGCTCCGGGGGCGGGCGCCGCAGAGCGTCTCCCAGGCCCGGCCGCGCAGCCGCAGTCCGACGCCGCGCAGCACCGGGCGGGGGCGGTACCGGGGCCCGCCGCCCGTCCGGACCGCGATCACGCCCGCCCCGGCGCTGCCGAACTCCGCCGCCCGTTCCCGACCGTCCACCGTGTCCGCCTCCTCGCGGTCGCCCTGCGTGCCGGCGCTCGGTTTCCCCGGTTCGCCGGGCGCTAACGTGCGGATCCGGCGGGTCCGGCGGCCCGTGGGCGCACGCGGAGGTGTCCCCGCGCGCAGCGGGGGCAGACGCGCGGGCGTGAATCCGGTCGAACGCGTCCTTCGCGCGCTGGACGGCCTCCAGCAGCGCCACCGTCCGCCCGCCGTCGTCTTCGGGGTCGTCAAGAAGTACGGGGACGACCGCGGCGGGCTGCTCTGCGCCCTGCTCACCTACTACGGGTTCGTCGCGCTCGTCCCGCTGCTGCTCCTGCTCAGCACCGTGCTCGGATTCGTGCTGCACGGCCACCCCGGGGCGCAGCGGGCCGTCGTGGACTCGGCGCTCGCCGACTTCCCGATCATCGGCGACCAGCTGCGCCAGAGCACCCACTCGCTCCAGGGCAGCGGTCTGGCGCTGGTCATCGGCGTGCTCGGCCTGCTCTACGGCGCGCTCGGCGTCACCCAGGTGCTCCAGCACGCGATGGCCGAGATCTGGAACGTGCCGGGCGTACGGCGGCCCGGCTACTTCCCCCGGCTGGCGCGCGGACTGCTGCTCTTCGCCGTCCTCGGCACCGGGCTGGTGCTCACCACCGCCGGCGCCGCACTGGTCGGCACCACCCTGGGCGGGCTGCCCGCCCGGATCGGCGCCCTGGTCGTCTCGGCACTGCTGAACACCGTCCTGTGCCTGGCCTGCTTCCGGGTGCTCACCCCGCGCGACGTGCCGACCCGGGCGCTGTGGCCGGGCTGTCTGCTGGCCGGACCGCTGTTCACCGCGCTGCAGGCGTTCGGCTCGCTGCTGGTGGCGCACGAGCTGCGGCACGCCGGGCAGGTGTACGGGTTCTTCGCGACCGTGATCGGACTGCTCTCCTGGCTCTACCTCACCGCCCAGATCACCGTGTACGCGGCGGAGACCGACGTGGTGCTCGCCCGCCGGCTGTGGCCGCGCAGCCTGCTCCAGCCGCCGCTGACGGAGGCCGACGAGCAGGTGCTCGCCTCGGTCGCCCGGCAGGAGGAGCGCCGGCCCGAGCAGCGCGTCGACGTCTCGTTCCACGACCCGGACCCGCCCGGCGACGGCGAGGGCGGTGCCGGCGAGGGCCCCGACCGGCCGAAGGGCGCCGCACAGGACGGCTAGGGGACCGGCCGCCCCGCGTCCGGGCGGTCGCCGGGGGCGTCCGTCACCGAGACCCGCGGCAGCGCGTACGCGTGATGGTCCCGCAGGTAGCCGATGAGGTGCTCGCGCAGCTGGCAGCGGAGTTCGTAGGCGTGGTCCGCGTTCGCCGCAGTGGCCAGGGCCCGCACCACGATGGTGGTGGGCGTGGTGTCGACCACCTGGAGGGCACTGCCCTCGCCGTCCCACAGCGGATTGCCGGCCAGGAAGGCGTCGAACTCCTCGCGCAGCTTGCCGACCGGGGCGTGGTGGTCGAGGTGCAGCAGCGCCGTGCCGGTGATCCGGCTGGAGCGGCGCGACCAGTTCTCGAACGGGCGGCCGACGAAGTACGACATCGGCATCACGATCCGCCGCTGGTCCCAGGTCGCGATCACCACCGCCGTGAGGGTGATCTCCTCCACCGTGCCCCACTCCCCCGCCACCACGACGACGTCCCCGATCCGCGCGAGGTCGCCGAAGGCCATCTGCACGCCGGCGAAGACGTTGGCGAGGGTGCTCTGCGCCGCCACGCCCGCCACCACACCGACCAGACCGGCCGAGGCGAGCAGGCTGGTGCCGACGCCGCGCACCGCCGGGAAGGTCATCAGGACGGCGCCCAGCGTCACCAGCCCGATCACGGCCTGGCAGATCCGGCCGAGCAGGTCGGCCTGGGTGCGGGCGCGGCCGGCCCACGCCGGGTCCCGCCGGTGCACGGCGAGCCGGACCGTGCCGTCCACCAGCAGCGCCACCACCCGGGCGCAGAGCCAGCCGCCGCAGCCGATCGCGGCGATCAGCACCAGGTGCCGCAGGCCGTCACGGGCGGCGGGCGGTGCGTCGATCCACGGCATCGCGCCGAGCACCAGCAGGCAGGCCGTCAGCGCCAGCAGCGGGCGGCGGCACCGGGCCAGCACCCGCGGCACGCCGGTGCCGCGCCCCCCGGCGGTCAGCCGCCGGGCGGCCGCCAGCGCGGCCCGGTCCGCGCCGTACGCCAGGAGCACCGCCGCCAGGCCCGCCAGCGCCAGCCGTATCAGACTCCACCCCATGTCCCCGTTCTCCTCTCCGCGCTCTCCGGCGCTCTTCCGCGGCCCCTCTCGGGCGCGCCGGGGCGCGAGCACCCGGCCCGCGGCCCGTCTTTCCCGGCTCGGCGCGCGCACACCTGCATGGATCGCCCGGTACGGGGCACCCGACCACCGGTCCTACGACGGAAGGGAGAAGGACACATGAACGAGGGCGTCAACCTCTGGCAGTTCCGCGACACGGCCGGCCACACCGCCGGCACCGATCTGATCGGGTTCCACGTGGAGGCCGTCGACGGCTCCGTGGGCAAGGTGGACAAGCTCTCCGAGGAGGTGGGGTCGCAGTACCTCGTCGTCGACACCGGCCCGTGGATCTTCGGGCGGCTGGTGCTGCTCCCGGCCGGAACGGTCATCCGCATCGAGATCGGCGAGCAGAAGGTCTACGTCGACCGGACCAGGGACGACATCAAGAGCAGCCCCACCATGGGCGCGGGCGAGGACGACCTGGGCCCCGACTTCCGCGACCGCTACGCGCTCCACTACGCGCCCTTCTACGGCGGCCGCCTGATGTGACGCCGGCTCGGCCGCCGCGGCTCCCGGCCCCGCACCCTCGCCGCTCGCCCCGGTCCGGTGACCGGCCGTCGGAACCGTTCCGCCCGGCCGCCCGGACCGGCATCCTTGGAGCATGCGGGGAACCCACCGGTGACACGGATCATGGACAGCGACCTCATCCAGGCGGCGCTGTACGGCGGCCTCACCCTGGTGCTCGACGTGTGGCTGCTGGCCCGCGCCGGGTACGACGGGCGCGTCGTGGCGGCGCTCGCCGCGCTGGTCACGGTCGGGGCGCTGGCCGGCCTCGGTCTCGGCCGTGCGAGCGCGCGCCGCGGTGCGCGGACCCGCCGCCCCGGGCCGCCCGCGCCCGGCGGCGGGGTCCGCGCGTTACGCAGCGCGCTGACGGGAAGCCTCTACATCCACCTCGCGCTGCCGGTGGCCGTGCTGGTCGACATCGCCCTGCACCGGGATCACCTGATCGGCTACCTCGGCGGCACCTTCTGAAGGCCCGTCCGGCCGGCGCCGCTCCGGCCGGGCGAGGCCTGCCCGACCGCCTTGTGCAGGGTGCGCAGGGCCACCAGGAGCAGCCCGATGTCGTCCAGCAGGATCGGGTCGGGGAGCAGGTCGACGGGGCTGATCAGGTAGGCGATGGACGCCCAGAACAGGACCTTGGCCGACATCGGGACACCGGTCGACACCAGGAGCCTGCGCACCCGGACCAGCTTCACGACCAGGACCACCGCGACCGCCAGGGACACCGCCGCCAGGCCGGCGAGGACCCACCACAGAACGTCGCCACCGTTCACCGGCGCACCTCCGCTCTCTTCGCACGGTTCTGCCCAGGGTACGGGAGCTCCGCAGCAGCCGGTCCGGGGCGGGTGCCCCGGACCGGCTGCTGCGGGTCCGGCTGCTGCGGGTCCGGCCCGGGTCAGGCGTCGAGGACGCCGCCCGCGCGCCGGACGACCGGCGCCTCGGTGGACCACGGGAAGTTGATCCAGTCGTCGGTCCGCTTCCACACGTACTCGCACTGCACGAGGCTGTGCGACTTCTCGTAGATGACGGCCGAACGCACGTCGGCGACGTGGCCGAGGCAGAAGTCGCGCACCAGCTTCAGGGTCTTTCCCGTGTCGGCGACGTCGTCGGCGATCAGGACCTTCTTGTCGGTGAAATCGATCGCCTCGGGAACGGGCGCCAGCATCACGGGCATGTCGAGGGTCGTGCCCACCCCCGTGTAGAACTCGACATTCACCAGGTGAATGTTCTTGCAGTCCAGCGCGTAGGCCAGACCCCCGGCCACGAACACCCCGCCACGGGCGATGCTCAGGATGAGATCGGGCTCGAACCCGTCATCCGCCACCGCCTGCGCCAGTTCGCGCACCGCCCGACCGAACGTCGGATAATCCAGGACTTCACGTACATCGCTCACCCGCACATTCTCCACGGTCATCGGCCCGTGGACGAACACCGCACCGGACGGCACGGCCCTCCGGCCCGGACCGGCCCCCACGACCACAGGAAATTCTTCGGCCGCGACTACCTGAAATGAGGGTGTCCCACCGTACGGAGACGAAGATTCTTTCGTCCTGCCCCGTCGGACCGCCCCGGCGCGGTCTCCGCCCGGCGGCGTTACCCTCGGCGGTATGGAAGCCTCGGACGCCCGTGCCCCGGAACACCCCGCCGGCTCCGCGGAGCTCCCGGAGCTCGCGGACCTCGCGGACCTCGCGGGACTGGTGGGGATGCTGGAGCGGCGCGGCGTGGTGGTGCTCAGCGGAGCGGGACTGTCCACCGAGTCCGGCATCCCCGACTACCGGGGCGCCACCGGCCTCCGCCGCACCGGAACGCCGATGACCTACCAGGAGTTCACCGGCAGCGAGGCCGCCCGCCGCCGCTACTGGGCGCGCAGCCACACCGGCTGGCCCGCCTTCGCCCGGGCCCGCCCGAACGCCGGGCACCGCGCCGTGGAGCTGCTGCGCCGCTCGGGGCACATCGGGGCGGTCATCACCCAGAACGTCGACGGACTCCACCACGCGGCGGGCACCCACGGGGCGGTGGAGCTGCACGGCGGACTCGACCGGGTCGTCTGCCTCGACTGCCGCCGCATCAGCCCACGGTCCGAACTCGACGGGCGCCTGGAGGAGTTGAACCGGGGATTCCGCAGGCCCGGCGCCGTGCTGCGCCCCGACGGTGACGCCCAGCTGCCGCCCGAGCTGGTGGACGGCTTCCGCGTCGCACCGTGCGCGGACTGCGGCGGGGTGCTCAAGCCCGACGTGGTGTTCTTCGGCGAGAACGTGCCCGCCGCCCGGGTCGAGCACTGCTACGACCTGGTCGACGCCGCCGGCTCCCTGGTGGTCCTCGGTTCCTCGCTCACCGTCCTCTCCGGCCTGCGCTTCGTGCGCCGCGCCGCCCGCGCGCGACTGCCCGTCGTCATCGTCAACCAGGGCCCCACCCGCGGCGACGACCTCGCCGCCCTCCGCCTCGACCTCCCGCTGGGGCCGGCCCTCACCGAGGCCGCCCGGCTGCTCGGCGCCCACTGAGCCGATCGCCCGGCCCGTCCCCCGGGTGACACCGTTCCGTCTCGAAGGTGTGGTTTCCGCTCCCGATCGTTGCCCCACCGCTCCTCCGCTCCCTAGCGTGCGTCGGAGTCCGGACGGGGCGGCGTGCCCCGTCACCGGGCGCGAGCGAGGGAGCAGGACATGCCGGCCGAAGTGAGGAACCAGAAGTTCACCATGCTCTTCGACTGGTTCGACCAGGGCGGCGACGGCATGCTCACGCAGGACGATCTCCGGGCGATGGGCGAGCTCTTCGCCGCGCTGGCCGCGGAGGACGACCAGGAGAACGCCTCGGCGATGCGGGAGGCCTTCGGGGAGTGGTGGCGGGTGCTGCTGGCGCACGGGGACGCCGACGGGGACGGGAGGATCGACCGCGCGGAGTTCCTCGCCGTGATGGAGGCGAACGTCACCGCCCCGGAGCACTTCGAGAAGGCGGTGCTGGCGATCGCGGACGCCCTGATGCGCGCGCTGGACACCAACCGGGACGGCGTGCTGAGCAAGGACGAGTACGTGCGCATGTACAGCGACCTGGGAATCCCGCCCGAGCACTCGGGGGACGCCTTCCGGCGGCTCGACCGGAACGGCGACGGGTCGATCAGTCACGAGGAATTCCGTACGGCCATCACCGAGTTCTACCTGAGCGCCGACGAGAACGCCCCGGGGAACTGGCTGATCGGCCCCATCCGGCCGGAGGCCTGAATCCCGCTCAGGCCGTGAACCAGCGCTCCACGGCCGCCCGCAGACCGGCGAGTTCGGCCGGGCCCGGGCGGGGCGAGCCGCAGGCCCAGGCGACGTAGCCGTCGGGACGGACCAGCAGGCCGGTGAGGCCGGCCGGGCCGCCGCTCGCGAGGACGGCGTCGACGGCGTCCGGGGCCTTCGCCAGTTCCGCCGAAGGCGACCGGTCCTCGGTCAGATCGATCAGCAACGGGCGTGCGGTACGGGCGAGTTCCGCCAGCCTTGAGGTTCCGGCGGAGGTGGTCAGCTCCAGCTCCGGTGCGAAGCGGCCGACCGCGGGGTGGGGATCGGTGAGGCCCATGTCGTAGCGCACGTCCGTGCCCGCGGTGAGGTCGGCGAGGTGCTGGACGACCTCCTTGCGGGTGAGCAGCTCGGTGAAGAGTTCGCGCAGGGCGGTGATGTCGCTGCCCGGCGCGGTGAGCGCGGACTGCGCCTCGGCGTTGAGCACCATCCGGCGGGCGGCCCGACGGCGCTCGGTGTCGTAGCTGTCGAGCAGGCCGGGCGGAGCGGTGTCGCGCAGCGCGGCGGCGAGCTTCCAGCCGAGGTTGGCGGCGTCCTGCAGGCCGAGGTTCAGCCCGGGGCCGCCGCCCGCGGTGTAGACGTGGGCGGCGTCGCCGACCAGGAAGACCCGGCGGTCGCGGAACCGGTCGGCGACCCGGGTGTTGCCGCCGGTCAGCCGTCGCAGCACGTGGGGGCCCGCGCCCTCCGGCGGGCCGAGCGGCAGATCGACGCCGAGGACCCGGCGGACGCTCGCCGCCAGCTCGGCCAGCGTCATCGGCTCGTCCGTCGCGGCCTGGTCCCACTCGGTGGTGCTCACCAGCGGCGGGCCGCCCGGCAGCGGCGCGTAGGAGAAGCCGCCCCGTTCGGTGCGCAGCGGCAGGAAGGGCAGGACCGGTCCGTGCCCGGGGACGGTGAGGGCCCCGCTGACCGGGTCGACCCAGTCGGCCGGGACGGTGGCGTGGGCGGTGCGGTTGGTGCGGCGGTCGTGGCTGACCCCGGGGAAGCCGATGCCGGAGAGCTTGCGGATCACGCTGCGCGCGCCGTCCGCGCCGACCACGTAGCGGGCGCGCAGCCGCCGGTCGCCGTCGGGGCCGGTGACGTCGAGGGTGACCGCCTCCTCGTCCTGGGCGACGGCGGTGACCCGGTGACCGCGCCGCAGGTCGACGCCGAGGCCGCGGGCGCGCTCCTCCAGGACCTCGACGATGCGCTGCTGGGTGGCGGCCAGGCCGAAGACCGGGCTGTCGTCCAGCAGGCCGAGGTCGAGGCCCATGGCGGCGAACATGAAGTAGGCGGAGTTCGGCCGCGGGGGCTCCGGGCTGCCGCCGAACGGTTCGTACAGGCCGCGGTGGTCGGCCAGGCGCACCACCTGGCCGAGCAGGCCGTTGGCCTTGGGTTCGGTGCTGGGCCGCGTGAGCTGCTCCAGCACGATCGGGCGCAGGCCGGCCAGGCTCAGTTCGCAGGCCAGCATCAGCCCGTTCGGGCCGCCTCCCACGATGATCACGTCGGCTGTCACGGTGATGTCTCCTCGGTACGGACGGGAACGGGTGGCACCGCGAGCGGATCGGTCTCCGTCGCCCGCTGCGGAACGGGCAGGCCGGCGGCGATCTGCTCGAAGACCCTGGTCAGGAGCTCGCCCAGCGGCACGGGTTGCGCGGCGCGCAGGCTGTGCTCGACGGCCACCGCGCCGGCGGCCGCGACCACGGCGGCGACCAGCTTCGGATGCACATCGCGCTCGGCGTCGGCGCCGGTGCGCCGCGCCACGGCCTCGGCCAGCTCCTGCTGGACGGCGGCATTGGCTTTGACGATCTCACCGGCCAGCGCGGGCTCGGCCAGCATCAGCCGCACCCCTTCGCGCCAACGGTCGGCCTGCGGACCGGAGTCGACCGGTCCGGAGGCGCCCGGACCGCCGGCGCCCGGCGGCGCGAACCGGCCCAGGACGGCGTGCAGCAGCGCGTCCCACAGCGCCTCGCCGGCCGGGCGGGCGAGCAGGTCCTCCGCGACCCCCCGCATCCGCTCCACGTGGCTGGCGGCGATCGCCTCGGCCTTGCCGGTGAAGTAGTTGCGGAAGGTGCGGACGGAGACGCCGGCCTCGGCCGCGATCTGATCGACCGTCACCGCGTCCCAGCCGTGCAGGACGCAGAGCCTGATCGCCGCCCGACTGAGGGCGACCCGGGTCTCCCGCTTCTTGCGCTCACGGAGTCCCGGCTGCCCGGCGGTGCGGGCCTCGTCTGCAGGTGCCATGCGAGCAGCCTAGGAAAAACTTGCCGTCACGGCAATGTTTCCGTGGCGGCAAAATTTTTCGGATCCCGGCCCGCCCTCGCCCGAGCGGCCCGCCGGGCTCAGCGGGTCGCGCGGCCGGCCGGGAGGACGTTCGCGCACAGGCAGTCCGCCGCCTGCCGGTGGTGCGGCGCGGCATCCCCCCGGGCCCGGCGTGCGCGATCGCATTGCGCGCCCTCGACGACCGCCCGGTGGACGGCGCGGGCCAGCCTGGCACCCCACCGGGAGCGCGGGCCGCCGAAGGGATCGGCCTCCTGGTCGCCGTCGGGCGCGCGAACGGCCACGCAGACCGCGTCGGAGGGGGTGCCGGAACAGTCGTACCCGGCGTCCAGGAGGGCCTGGACCTTGGCCTCGGTCGCGGTCGCGAGCAGGTTGACGAGACCCGCGTCGGTCACCGACGCCGGGACGACGGCGAGGATGTTGATCGTGCCGGGAACGTACCCGGCGGGCGCCGGAACAGCGGGCACGGCGGGTACGGGCAGGGCGTCGGACAGCACGGCGGGCAGCACGGCGGGCGGCGCGGCGGCCCAGGTCGGCACGCCGATGCCGGTCGTCACCACGGCGAGGGCGCCGCCGTCCTCGCCGAAGGTGCAGTCGTCGACCTCGGCGGCGGTCATCAGGCCCACGCCCGGGCCGCGCAGCCCCTCGGCCCGCGCCAGCTCCGCCAGGTGCCGGTCCGGATCCAGCCGGTCGTAGCCGGCCCGGACCTGGGCGTTCACCACCCAGCCGCGCTCGCCGATACCGCCGCCCAGCACCCCGCTGCTGACCATCCGCCACCCCGGGCCGGCCTCCCACACCAGCAGGTGGCGGCAGGAGCCGTCCTCCGTCCTCGCGCCGCGCCGCACGACGGGCAGCCGGCCCTCCGGCGCCGCCCCGGTCACCGGCTCTCGCTCCGGTCGCCCTCGGCGCGCCGCCCGATCAGGGCCTCCAGGCCGTCGAGGATGCGCTCCAGGCCGAAGTCCAGTGCCTGGTCATGGCCGTCCTGCGCGGTCAGGGCCGCCGCGAGGGCGGGGAAGCGGTCGGCGTGCCGGTGCACCAGGGGGCCGAGGAGGGCCAGGAACTCCGCCTCGGGCGGGCTGTCCGGGCGCGCCGCGCGGGACTGCTCGGCGATGCCCCGGACGTGCCCGGCCAGCAGTACGGCGGCGTCCATCCGCTCGGGACCGGTCAGCCGGTGGCCGTCCAGGGCCGCGACCACCCCCTCCAGCCAGCCGAGTTCCCTGGGGCCCATGACGCGCGGTCCGACGGTGGCGTCGAGCAGCCACGGGTGCCGGCTGAAGGAGGACTCCAACTGCTTGGCCCAGGCGATGAGCTGCTCCCGCCAGCCGAGACCGTCCAGCGCCGTGGGCGGCTCGTCGACCGCGGCCTCCACCATCAGCGCGACCAGCTCCGCCTTCCCGGGCACATAGCGGTAGAGCGACATCTTGGTGAAGTCGAGCAGCCCGGCCACCTTCTGCATCGAGACGGCGCCCAGGCCCTCGGCGTCCGCGATCTCGATGCCCGCCGCGGCGATCCGCGCCAGGCTCAACGCGGGCTTCGGCCCCCGGGACGGCCTGGCGGGCGGCCCCCAGAGCAGCCGCACCGCCGCGTTCGCTTCCTCGCCCATTCCCGCTCCGTCCCGTGCCCCCGGCCGCCCCTTGCGGGGCGGGCCAACTGTGTCTACCGTACACAGCAATGAACAGTGTCCATCGGACACAGTTAAGGGCGACCCCGGATGGAGCGGTCCGCATGAGCACGAAGGTCCTGATCTCGGGCGCGAGCATCGCCGGCCCCGCGCTGGCCCACTGGCTGGGCCGGTACGGCTTCGAGACCACCGTCGTCGAACTGGCCCCCGCCCTGCGCGGCGGCGGCCAGCCGGTCGACTTCCGCGGCGCGACCCACCTGACCGTGCTGGAGCGGATGGGCGTGCTCGACGAGCTCCGCGCGCTCGGCACCGGCGGCACCCCGATGACCTTCGTCGACCCGCACGGCCGCCGGCTCCTCCACCTGCCCGCCGACTTCGCCGGCGGGGAGGTGGAGGTCCCGCGCGGGGAGCTCGCCCAGGTGCTCCACCGGCGCAGCCTCCCGCGCACCGAGTACCTCTTCGGCGACTCGGTCACCGCCCTGGAGCAGACCCCCTCCGGCGTCCGGGTGGCCTTCCGGCACGGCGCCCCGCGCGCGTTCGACCTCGTGATCGGCGCCGACGGGCTGCACTCCAACGTCCGCCGGCTCGCCTTCGGCCCGGAGGAGCGCTACGTCCGCCACCTCGGCTACTACGCCGCCACCTGGCAGCTGCCCAACTACCTGGACCTGCCGCCCGGTTCGGTCGGCCTGAACGTCCCCGGCCGGCTCGCCTCGGTCGGCGCCGACCACCGCGACCCGGCCCGGGCCGGGGCCTTCCTCCTCTTCGCCTCGCCCGAACTCCGGTACGACCGCCACGACACGGCGCAGCAGAAGGCCCTGCTCCGGAACGCCTTCACGGGCCTCGGCTGGGAGGTGCCCCGGCTGCTGGAGAGCCTGGAGCAGGCCCCCGAGCTGTACTTCGACTCGATCAGCCGGGCCGACGTCCCGGCCTGGTCCACCGGCCGGATCGCCCTGCTGGGCGACGCCGCCTGCGGGGCCACCATCGGCGGGATGGGCACCGGGACCGCCGTGGTGGCGGCGTACGTCCTGGCCGGCGAGCTGGCCCGGGCCCGCGGCGACCACCGCACCGCCTTCGCCCGCTACGAGCGGATCCTGCGCGGGTACGCCCGGGGCTGCCAGAAGGGCGGCGACCGCACCGGCCCGTTCCTCGCGCCCGGCACCGCGACCGGGCTGCGGGTGCGCAACGGGCTGCTGAACCGCCGCTGGGTGCTGAACAGGATGCTGGAGCTGGGCAAGCGGATCAGCGGCCTCGACCTGCCGGACTACCCGGCCGAGCTGTCCGGCGCCCGGGGGGCCTGATCACCCCCCGCCGCCGCGTTCCGCCGCCCGGCCCGGCGGGGCGCGGGGGCGCGCCCC
>NZ_JBHYUU010000218.1:0-11860 GCF_042749955.1 Kitasatospora sp. NPDC059462
GGGGGCGGCGGGCCGTTTCTTGGTTTATACTCACACCGTCCCTTTATCCCCCCCCGGGGGCGGCCGCGGCGGGGGGCGCCGCCCCCCCCGCCCCCCCCCCCCGGCCGGGTTCACGGCAGGGCCCGGTCAGCCGCCCTGACGGGTCGGCAGCCCGGCCGCCGCCCAGCCGACGAAGCCGCCGTCCAGGTCGGTCGCCCGGTGCAGTCCCAGCTCACGCAGCGACGCCGCCGCCAGGCTCGACGCGTACCCCTCCGAGCAGACCAGGATCACCTCCAGGTCGTACCCGGTGGCCTCGGGGATCCGGTGGCTCCCCGCCGGGTCCAGCCGCCACTCCAGGACGTTGCGCTCGATGATCAGCGCGTCGGGGATCTCCCCCTCGGCCGCGCGCTGCGCCGCCGGGCGGATGTCCACCAGCAGGGCGCCGTCGCGCTGGGCGCGGTGCGCCTCCTCGGCGCCGGGCCGCCGGACGCCCTCGCGGGAGCGGGCGAGCAGGTCGTCGATCGTGGTCACCACTGGTCGGGTCCTTCCTCGGAGGTGCGGACCAGACCGCCGGCCCGCAGTTCGTAGTGCGCCATCGAGCTCAGCGGCGGCGAGTAGGCGTGCAGCGTCACGGCCGGGCCGGACGCGGTGTTGCGGACGTCGTGCACGTACTCCGGGCCGAACGCGCGGACGGTGCCGGACTGCACCCGCCGGATCAGCAGGCCCTGTTCGGGGCCGCCCAGCGAGAGTTCCTCCAGCTCGCCCAGCGCCACGGTGAACGCGCCGCGCGAGCCGCCGTGGTCGTGGAAGCCGGTGGACTGGCCCGGCAGCCAGCTGATCAGCCAGACCTCGTGGTCCTCGTCGGCGGCCAGCCGCCGGTACCAGCGCTCCTCGGTGGAGAGCCGTACGTGGTGGATCCACTGGTCGGGCTGTTCGGCCAGCTCGCGGACGATCGTCCGCAGGGTGTTCGGGGTGAGCGGTGCGCGGGTGTCCCCGGCCGGGGCGGGCGTGCCGGGGGCGGGTGCTCCGGGGGCGGGGGTGTCGAAGGCGAGGTCCAGGCTCATGTGGGTGTCCTCGGAAGAAGGCGGAGGGGAACGGGAGCGTGGGGGCGTACGCGCCGGACCGCACGGGACCGCACCACCGCGCCGGTCGGGCGTCGGCGGACGGCGCGCTCGCGCGGGGCGAACGCGGCGCGAAGGCGCGTCAGGAAGACGGGTGTGGCTGTCCGGCGCGAACCCTGGGGGGCGTCACAGGGCGGGGCCGGCGGGGGAGGGGGAGATCAACAACAGGCACAGATGGAACTCGCCTGGCGTCGGAGGTCGACGTGCAGGCGGCAGACCAGAGTGGTGCCGGTGTCCATGAGCCGGATCCTTCCTGACGGAAGCGGTAGGAGTCAAGCGCACACCGGCACACCTGCCCGTCACGCCCGTCCGTCGGGCCCCTGCCCGTTGCGCCCCTGGTCGGGCGCGGTGGCCCCGCGTTCCGCGCCGGGCGCGCGCCCGGGCGCGGGGACGGTTCCCGTCCGGCCCGGGCGCCGGCCGTTGGACTTGGGGTCCGGGGGGACCACGGCCGGTTCCGCCGGCTCCCCCGCTCCTTCCGGTTCCGCCGCTCCTCCCGGCTGCCCCGCTCCTCCCGGTTCCGCGGGTTCCGGTGTTTGCGGTGGGACCTCCGCCGGGACCTCCCCCGGGTTCGCCAGCGCCGCCGCGACCGCCGGTGCGGCCTGCTCGCCCAGGTACCGGCCGAGCGTCTGGTAGGCGTCAAACTGCCGGTGGTCGAACCACTGGTCGCCGGCCCCGTCGTTGGGGAAGGCCGGATCCGCCGCCGCGTACGCGTGCAGCTCGTACGGCATGCCCGGGGTGAGGACGGCCTGGGCGACGATCAGCGTGCCGTGCCGGGCCGACCCCGGCGGATCGTCGGCCTCCCCGAGCTCCAACGGCCACGGGTACACGATGTCCCCGACCACCACCGCCCGGGCGGAGAGCCGTTCGGCCAGCCGCGCCGCCAGACCGCGCAACGGCGGCCGGCCGCTTCCGCCGGGCCCGCTCCCGCCGGAGCCGCCGCCCCCGGCACTGCCCGGGACCAGCAGCTCCGGCTCGCGCAGCGTGATGGCGATGCCCAGCTCCTCCCGCGCCAGGGTGATCGCCGCCGCGAGCGCGCCCGCGAAGGCGGAGTCGCCGCTCGCGTCGATGCACACGGCCGTCCGTACGCCGTGCCGCAGCAGTTCGACCAGACCGAGGTTCTCGTAGTGCCCGCCGTCGGTGGTGAGCAGGAACCGCGCGTCCATCGGGTACCGCCCGCAGGCCTCCCGCAGCTGGTAGGAGAGCCGCCGGACGGCCGGCTGCGGCGCGTAGCGCCAGTCCCGCTCGGCGGCCCAGAGCGGGGCGAGCGCCGCCGGATTGGGCAGCCAGGTGCCCAGCCGGGCGTTGGTCACCGCGAACAGCCCCTGGTAGGCACGGGAACGGCGGCCCATCGCGGAGGAGAACGCCGCACCGGAGACGGCCATCGCGGACTGCACGGTGAGGTCCCGCGCGATGTGCCGCCGGGTGCGCCGCTCCAGCAGGTCGGTGCGCGCGTACCCGACGTCCGGCCCGCCCACGTAGTCGTGGGAGAAGGTGAACGACACCGCCCGCCGCCCGGGTGGCGTGCGCGCGCTGCCGGAGAGGTTCGCCGCCGCCGCGAAGATCACCTGCGGGAAGTCCGGCCGCCGGGCGCCGTAGTGGCTGAGCCGGGTCTGCTCGCGGAAGAAGTGGTACGGCCGGGCCAGCACCTCCCCGGACCCGTCCCCGCCGGCCGCCTCACCGCTGCCCCCGCCGCCGCCGGCCCCGCCGCCGTCCCCGTCCCCGCCCTCGACGACCCGGCGGACGGCGAAGGCCGAGGCGAGCCGGCGCCGGTAGAAGGGGTGCAGGCCCATCCAGGTCTGGTCGAGGTTGAGCCCCACCGTGACCAGCACCAGCGGCAGCAGCACCTGGACCGCGCCCGGCCAGGCGTGCCCGGTCGCCACCGCCCAGCCGAAGGTCAGCAGCGTGCCCGAGGTGAGCGCGGTCAGCGCCGACCAGAGCACCAGGTACTCGGTGATCCGCCCGGTGAGGCCACCGGGACGCCGCACCCCGGCGCCGTGCCGCACCCCGCGCAGCACCCCGCCGAGCACGGCGGCGCCCTGCTCGATGGCGTGCCGCCCGTGCCACAGGATGCCCAGCAGCAGCGCCAGGTAGCTGAGCAGCACGGTGAGGCTGATGCCGGCGCCGGTCTGCCGGGCGCCGACCGCGAGCGCCCGCTGCAGCGCGACCGCGCCCCACGCCAGGCCGGGGACGGCCAGCACCCCGAGGGCGGTCAGCGCGGCCAGCGCCAGCGCGCCGTGCGAGAAGCGGCGCAGGACGCGGGGCAGCAGCGTGTTCCAGCCGAGCCAGGAGAAGGTGAGCAGCCACAGCAGCCACCCGGTGACGGCGGCCGCCAGCAGCCCGGCGAGGGCGAACAGGGCGGGGGAGCGCACCGAGGGCGGGCCGTCCAGGTCGGCGAGCGGGACGAGGTGGTAGCAGCGGCTCAGCCCCAGGCCCAGCACCAGGACGGCGGCGAGCAGCAGGGAGAGCGCCGCGACCAGCCCGCGCAGCAGGGTGCCGAGCGCCACCAACCACTCGCCCGCGCCGTCCGCCAGGTACTTGGAGTGGCGGCGCAGGTGGTCCTCCTCGGGCGAGCCCGGTTCGAGCACGGTCTCGGCGCTCAGCCCGGAGCGGGCCCGGACCGGACCGCCCGGCGCGGAGTCGCTCAGCGCCAGCTGCATCGCGCCGACGGTGTACCCGCCGCCGGAGACGGCGACCAGGTAGCGGGCCTGCTGCAGCCAGGGGCGCAGCGCCTGCAGCGCGCCGAGGGTGACGCAGGCCGAGCGGATGCCGCCGCCGGAGACGCAGAAGCCGAGCCGGGCGTGCTCGCGGCCGGGCGGCACCCGGGCGGCGTTGCGCCAGCGGGCGTGCCGGGCGAGCGGCCCGTGGGCCCGGGGGCCGGGCGGCCACCGCCCGCCCCGCGCGGTCGCCACCGGCCACGGCGGGATCAGCGCCGGTCCCGCCCCGCCGTCGCCGCCCGCCTCCTCCGCCGGCCGGGGCAGCAGCGCCCGCACCGCCCGGTGGACGGTGGCGGTGCAGACGACGACCGCGACCGCGCCCGCGGGCGGCAGCAGCAGCCATTTGACGGTGGCGAACGCGGCCGCCGCGGCGAACGGCGCGTCCCCGCCCGCCGGTCCCGGGCCGGCGGGGCCGAGACCGGCGTCCAGCAGGACGTCCTCGGCGAGGTCGCAGCAGCCGGCCAGCACGCCGGCCAGGCCCGCGACCAGCGCCGTCCGCCGCCAGTGCGCCCGGGTGAACACGTAGCCCCCGAGCAGCCCGGCCGCCGCCAGGGTGACCGCGAGGCCGCCGATCAGCCACAGGTCGGCCGCCAGCGAGGCGCGGAAGGCCGGGGCCCGCCCGGCGAGCACGGCCTCGGCGGCGGCCCGCGAGCCGGCCAGCTGGAGCCGGACGTCCAGGGTGCCCTGGCCGGCGGGCGTCCGGCGGACGAACAGCAGCCACCCGAGCACCGCCGGCAGCGGCACCCCGAGCCCGAGCAGCACCCCGCCCCAGGCCGGCACCCGCACCGGCTCCGCGGCCCCCTCGGCCGTCCCCATCCGGCCACCTCCCCCTCGACCGCCACAGCCACGTCGTGTCACCGGCTTCCTGCCCCGCACCACGCGGTTCCGCTCCTGGATTCACCCGAATGAGTAAGAAGGGCGGTCCCGGGGTAGATGACCGTTTCATCCCATCAATTCATCCCGCCTGCGGGGCCCCGCGTGTCAGCGCACCAGGATCGCCCCGGGCGCATCGCGTCCGACGTATTGTCAGGCGACCGAGGCCGGGCCTACGGTCGAGGCACCCACCCTCTACGCACGTAGACCGCGCACCGGCCGCACCGGCGGACCATGCGCGGACCGCTCGGAGACATCCACCGCAGGCAGCACCGCCCGCCGACCCTCGGACCGCGGGCCCGCCCCCGGACGGGCCGCGGAGTTGCGGAGGTACCCATGTCGCAGATCGTCCGTGCCGCCCTCGTCCAGACCCGCTGGACCGGCGACCAGGAGAGCATGATCGCCCTCCACGAGCGGTACGCCCGCGAGGCCGCCGCCCGGGGCGCGAAGATCCTCGGCTTCCAGGAGGTCTTCAACGCCCCCTACTTCTGCCAGGTCCAGGAGCCCGAGCACTACCGCTGGGCCGAGGCCGTCCCCGACGGCCCCACCGTGCGCCGGATGCGCGACCTCGCCCGCGAGCTCGGCCTCGTCCTCGTCGTCCCGGTCTACGAGGAGGAACAGCCCGGCGTCTACTACAACACCGCCGCCGTGATCGACGCCGACGGCAGCTACCTCGGCAAGTACCGCAAGCACCACATCCCGCAGGTCAAGGGCTTCTGGGAGAAGTACTACTTCAAGCCCGGCAACCTCGGCTGGCCGGTCTTCGACACCGCCGTCGGCAAGGTCGGCGTCTACATCTGCTACGACCGGCACTTCCCCGAGGGCTGGCGCGCCCTGGGCCTGGCCGGCGCGCAGATCGTCTACAACCCCTCCGCGACCAGCCGCAGCCTCTCCGCCTACCTCTGGCAGCTCGAACAGCCGGCCGCCGCCGTCGCCAACGCCTACTACGTGGCCGCGATCAACCGCGTCGGCACCGAGGAGTACGGCGACAACGACTTCTACGGCACCTCCTACTTCGTCGACCCGCGCGGCCGGTTCGTCGGCGACGTCGCCTCCGACAAGGAGGAGGAACTCGTCGTCCGCGACCTCGACCTCGGGCAGATCGAGGAGGTCCGCCGGCAGTGGGCGTTCTACCGCGACCGCCGCCCCGAGGCCTACGGCCCGCTGACCGAGGCCTGACGGAGGCGACCCCCCTGTGACCAGCAGCGCATCCCGCCGCACCGCCGTGCGCGGCGGCCTCGTCATCACCGCCACCGAGGAACTGCACGCCGACGTCCTCATCGAGGGCGAGCGGATCGCCGCCCTCGCCGCCACCGGCAGCGACGCCGCCCTCTCCTGGAGCGCCGGCACCGTCATCGACGCGACCGGCCACTACGTCCTCCCGGGCGGCGTCGACGTCCACACCCACATGGAGCTGCCGTTCGGCGGCACCCACGCCTCCGACACCTTCGAGACCGGCACCCGCGCCGCCGCCTGGGGCGGCACCACCACCATCGTCGACTTCGCCGTCCAGCCCGTCGGCGGCAGCCTGCGCGAGGGACTGGACGCCTGGCACGCCAAGGCCGAGGGCAACTGCGCGATCGACTACGCCTTCCACACCATCGTCTCCGACGTCACCGATGCCGTCCTCAAGGAGATGGACACCCTCGTCGACTCCGGCGAGTCCACCTCCTTCAAGCTGTTCATGGCCTACCCCGGGGTGTTCTACAGCGACGACGGACGCATCCTGCGCGCCATGCAGCGCGCCGCCGCCAACGGCGGGATGATCATGATGCACGCCGAGAACGGCATCGCCATCGACGTCCTCGTCGAACAGGCCCTCGCCGCCGGCCGCACCGCGCCCCGGTACCACGGCGAGGTCCGCCGCGAACTGCTGGAGGCCGAGGCCACCCACCGGGCGATCAGGCTCGCCCAGGTCGCCGGCAGCCCGCTCTACGTCGTCCACGTCTCCGCCGCCTCCGCCCTCGCCGAACTCGCCCGCGCCCGCGACGACGGCCACCCCGTCTTCGGCGAGACCTGTCCGCAGTACCTCTTCCTGTCCACCGACGACCTCGCCGCGGAGGGCGACGACGGCTTCGAGGGCGCCAAGTACGTGTGCAGCACCCCGCTGCGCCCCCGCGAGCACCAGGCGGCACTCTGGCGGGGCCTGCGCACCAACGACCTCCAGGTGGTCTCCACCGACCACTGCCCGTTCTGCTTCACCGGCCAGAAGGAACTCGGCCGCGGCGACTTCTCGAAGATCCCCAACGGCCTGCCCGGCGTGGAGAACCGGATGGACCTGCTCCACCAGGCCGTCGTCGACGGGCGCCTGGGCCGCCGCCGCTGGATCGAACTCGCCTGCACCACCCCGGCCCGGATGTTCGGCCTGCACCCGCGCAAGGGCACCCTCGCCCCCGGCGCCGACGCCGACGTGGTCGTCTACGACCCCACCGCCGTGCAGACCGTCTCCGCCGCCACCCACCACATGAACGTCGACTACTCGGCGTACGAGGGACGCACCCTCACCGGCCGGGCCCGCACCGTGCTCTCCCGGGGCACCGTCGTCCTCGACCGCGGCACCTGGCTCGGCCGGGCCGGCCACGGCACCTTCCTGCGCCGCGACACCTGCCAGTACCTCGGCTGAGCCCGCCCCCGTCCCACCCGCCTCCCCGTCCCGACTCCCGGAGCCCACCATGGACATCGGCCTCGTGCTGCAGACCGACCCGCCCGCCCGCCTGCTCGTCGAGCGCATGGTCCGCGCCGAGCGGGCCGGCTTCAGCCACGGCTGGACCTTCGACTCCTGCGTGCTGTGGCAGGAGCCCTTCGTCATCTACAGCCGCATCCTCGCCGGGACCAGCACCCTCACCGTCGGCCCCATGGTCACCAACCCCTCCACCCGCACCTGGGAGGTCACCGCCTCCCTGTTCGCCACCCTCAACGACATGTACGGCAACCGCACCGTCTGCGGCATCGGGCGCGGCGACTCCGCCATGCGCGTCGCGGGCCGGCAGCCCGCCACCCTGGAGCGGCTCTCCCACGCCATGCACGCCATCAAGGAACTGGCGGAGGGCCGCACCGCCGAGGTCGACGGCACCGAGCTGCACCTGCCCTGGGTCGGCGAGGGCGCCACCCTGCCGGTCTGGATGGGCGCCTACGGCCCCAAGGCGCTCGCCCTGACCGGCCGTCAGGCCGACGGCTTCATCCTCCAGCTCGCCGACCCCTTCCTCACCGAGTACATGGTCAAGGCGGTCCGCCGCGCCGCCGCCGAGGCCGGCCGCGACCCCGACGCGCTCACCGTCTGCGTCGCCGCCCCCGCCTACGTCACCGCCGACGACTCCCCGGCCGCCCTCGCCCACGCCCGCGAACAGTGCCGCTGGTTCGGCGGCATGGTCGGCAACCACGTCGCCGACCTGGTGCGCCACTACGGCGAGCACTCCGGGCTCGTCCCCGACGCCCTCACCGCCTACATCAAGGACCGCCAGGGCTACGACTACAGCCACCACGGCCGCGCCGGGAACCCCGACACCGCCTTCGTCCCCGACGAGATCGTCGACCGCTTCTGCATCATCGGCCCCACCGCCACCCACCTCGCCCGCCTCGACCAGCTCCGCGCCCTCGGCGTCGACCAGTTCGCCGTCTACGCCATGCACGACGCCGTCGAACCCACCATCGACGCCTACGGCACCTCGGTCATCCCCCACCTGTCCGCCGACACCTGAGCCCCCGCCCCCGCGTGGACCGCGACCGCTCGCCCACCACGGCGGACACGTGGGAGAGTCGGGGCAGCGGCAGGCACACGTGCGAGGAGGGCTCGGTGGAGCGACCGGAACGGCAGGTCCACGGTCGTCGGCAGCTGTACGGCTCGCCCTGGGTCGAGTTGTGGCTCGACGACGTGGACGTTCCCGGCGCCGGCCGCGGCGAGCACCACGTCGTCCGCATGCCCCGGGCCTCCACCACGGCGGTCGTCACCGACGAGGACGGGCGCTTCCTGCTGATCCACCGACACCGCTTCATCACCGGCCGGTGGGGCTGGGAGGTCCCGGCGGGCTGGGCCGATCCCGGGGAGGAGCCGGCCGCCGCCATCGCCCGCGAGGTGGAGGAGGAGACCGGTTGGCGGCCCGGGAAGGTCGAGCCGATGACCGAGTACGACGCCATGCCCGGCCTCGGCGACGCCCGCTTCCGGAGCTACCACGTCACGGGCTGCACCCGCGTCGGCGAACCGCAGGACGTCGCCGAGGCGGCCCGGGTGGAGTGGCTGCCGCAGGCCGAGGTGGTCGGGCTGCTGCTCGGCGGCGGGGTGCCCGACGGCCCGTCGCACGCGGCGCTCTCCTTCTACCTGGGGCCCTGGCGCCTCACCCGCGGGGGCCGTTGACCCGGCCGGCCGTCCCCGGCCCCGGGGGCCGGGCGAGTGCGGAGGCGAGCAGGGCGGCGGTTGCGGCGAGCAGGGGCTCGTCGGGCGGGGCGGCGGGGGCGTGTCGGGTGGAGAGGAGCGCGATGGTGATCGGGGGGGGCGGCCGGGGGGTGCGGTGAGGCCGACGTCGTTGGTGGTGCCGTAGTCCCCGGTGCCGGTCTTCTCCGCGACGGTCCAGTCCGCGGGCAGGCCGGCGCGCAGGCGGTGGGCGCCCGTCGTGTTGTGCAGCAGCCAGCCGGTCAGGCGGCGGCGGTCGGCGGGGTCGAGGGCGTTCCCGAGAGTGAGACGGGCGTAGTCGCGGGCGATGGCGCGCGGGCTGGTGGTGTCGGTGATCCGGCCGGGTTCCGCGGAGTTCAGTGCGGGCTCCCAGCGGTCCAGGCGGGTCACCCGGTCCCCGAGGGAGCGGCAGAAGCGGGTGACCGCCGTCGGGCCGCCGAGCGCGCGCAACAGCAGGTTGGCGGCGGCGTTGTCGCTGTGCGTGAGGGCAGCGGCGCACAACTCCTCGACGGTCAGGCCGCCTTCGAGGTTCGCGGGCAGGCCGGTGACCGGTGCGTGACCCGCCTGCGTGACGTCCCGTTCCGTGTAGTGGAGCCGTTCGGCGAGGAAGGTGCCGTCGTGGTCGAGGTCCCGCAGGACCGCGGCGACGGCGAGGGTCTTGAACGTCGAGCACATCGGGAACGGTTCGTCCGCGCGGTACGCCAGTGTCCGGCCGGTGGCCGTGTCGTGGGCGAGGACGCCCAGCCGCGCCCCGTGCGCCTGCTCCAGCGCCCGCAGCCGGCCGGCGAGGCCGCGTTCGCCCGTGTCCGGGGCTGAGCCCGTGTCCGGGGCTGAGCCCGGGGCCGGGGCTGAGCCCGTGTCCCGCGCGAAGGCCCGGCCCCCGGTGGGGAGGGCGGCCGCGAGGGCGGTCGCGGCGGCCCCGCCGAGGAACCGGCGCCGGCCGCGGTTCACCGCTGCCCGTGCCGTGCGGCGACGCGGGTGATGCGGGTGAGGACCTCGGCGGCGCCGTCCTCCTCCGCCAGGGCGTCGGCGAGGAACCGGGCGCGGGTGCGGTGGCGGGGGTCGTCGAGGGCCCGGCGGATGGCGGCGGCGAGCCGGGGTGCGGTGAGCCGGGCGAGGGGGACCGGCCCGGGGGAGGTGCCGAGGCGGGTGAGGCGGTCGGACCAGAAGGGGGCGTCGAGTTGGGCGGGGACGGGCACCGTGGGGGTGCCGGCGCGGAGGGTCGCCGCGGTGGTGCCGGCGCCCGCGTGGTGGACGGTGACGGCGGTGCGGGGGAAGAGCCAGTCGTGCGGGGTGTCGCCGATGGTGAGGACGTCGTCGGCGCCGTCGGGTGCGGCGAGGCCGCTCCAGCCGGACTGGACGACGGCGCGGACCCGGGCGGTGCGGACGGCGGCGAGGAGGGTGGCGCTGAGGCGTTCGGGGTCGGGGACGACGAGGCTGCCGAAGCCGAGGTAGACGGGCGGCGGTCCGGCGGCCAGGAAGTCGAGGAGGCGTTGCGGTGGCCGCCAGCCGGGGTCGGGGTGCGGCCACCAATAGCCGGCGACCTCGTGGGCCGGGCGCCAGTCGGCGGGGCGCGGGACGACGTGACGCGAATAGCCGTTCAGCACCGGGTGGTTGCCGAGGTCGCGGGCCGCCGGGCGCGAGGGCAGGCCGAGTTGGCGCCGCAGTGCGCGGACCGCCGGGGCGGCGAAGCGGTCGGCGGCGGCCTGGACGGCCCGGCCGGCGAGCAGGTTGCCGGGGCCCCCGAGCGAGCGGGCACCGATGACGGGCGGGGCGAACGCGCGGGTGGCGAGGAGGGGTTGGAGGCTGAGGGTGATGCTGGGGATGCCGGCCGCCTCGGCGACCACCTCGCCCAGGTGGGCCGTGGTGCTGGTGGTGAGCAGGAGGTCGGCGCCCGGTTCGGCCGCGGCGGCGATGCCGGAACCGAGGGCGGGCAGGAACGAGCTTGCCATCCGGGCCAGTCGGACGAGGCCGAGCGGGCCGGTCCCGGTGCGCAGCAGCTGCTGACCGCGGGCGGAGGCGAGTTCGGTGCGCGGGTCGACGGGCAGCGGGCGGAACTCCAGACCGGCGGCGCGCACGGAGTCGGCGAACGCGGTGTGGGCGGCGAGGGCCACCTGATGGCCGGCCGCGCTCAGGCGGGCGCCGAGTCCGGTGAAGGGGGCGACGTCGCCCCGGGAGCCGGCGGTGGCGATCAGGATGCGCATGGCCGCAGTATCGCGGGGCAGTCGGGAGCGCGGAAAGGGCGCCGCGCCGACCGTTCCGCAGCGGAGGCGGCGGGGGCGGGAACCGCCGGCCGGTGGTGCGGCGTCCTTGCAGGCAGTACGGCGCGCACGGGGCCGCCGTACGGTGCGAAGGGCGGGAGGACACGGATGAGCTTCGTCGCATGGATCGTGCTGGGTCTGGTGGCCGGAGCCCTGGCCAAACTGCTGCTGCCGGGCCGGGACCCGGGCGGCCTGGTGGTGACCACCCTGATCGGCATCGCCGGTTCGTTCGTCGGCGGCTGGATCTCCGCGAAGGTCCTGGACCGCCCGGTGACGGCCCAGTTCTTCGACCTGGCGACCTGGGGGGCCGCGATCGGCGGGGCCCTGGTGCTGCTGATCCTCTACCGGCTCGTGTTCGGGCACTCCCGGAGCTGAGCCGGGGGAGGAACGGGGACGGATTCGGGGCCGGGCCGGTCGCGCGGGGTGCGCGACCGGCCCGGCTGCGTCCCCCGCGGTCGCGCCGCCCGCGGGGGTGGTGTGCCGGGAGTCCCAGCCCAACCGGGTGGGCGGGAGGGCGTGCCGATT
>NZ_JBHYUU010000219.1:0-11840 GCF_042749955.1 Kitasatospora sp. NPDC059462
CGGTTACATTCCGAACCCGGAAGCTAAGCCTCACAGCGCCGATGGTACTGCAGGGGGGACCCTGTGGGAGAGTAGGACGCCGCCGAACAAATTTTCTGGAGAAGCCCCCGCCGGTCATCGGTCGGGGGCTTCTCTGTTGTAAGGTCGACGTGCAGTAGTTGCCAGATGTGACAGGAGGCCCCCGGGTGGAGGTCCAGGAGACGCGGGTCCAGACCGATCGCGTCCTCACCATCCCCAACCTGCTGAGCATGGGCCGGCTGGTCGGTGTTCCGCTCTTCCTCTGGCTGATCCTCTGGCCGGTGTTCGACGGACCGAACAATGACGGTTGGGCCTTGCTGATTCTGATGCTCAGTGGCATCAGTGATTACCTGGACGGCAAACTCGCCCGGCGGTGGGGCCAGATCAGCCGGGTGGGGCAGCTGCTCGACCCGCTGGCGGACCGGCTCTATGTGTTCTCGACCCTCGTCGGCCTGACCTGGCGTGAGATCCTGCCGTGGTGGCTGACCGGCATCCTGCTGGCCCGTGAGGTGTTTATCGCGGCGCTTCTGCCGATTCTCAACCGGCACGGCTACGGACCGTTGCAGGTGAGTTTCCTGGGGAAGGCCGCGACATTCAATCTGATGTACGCCTTTCCGCTTCTGCTGCTCGGCTCCGGTGACAGCTGGATCGCCCAGCCGGCCGAGATCGTGAGCTGGGCGTTCATCTGGTGGGGGACCGTCCTCTACTGGTGGGCCGCCATTCTCTACGCGGTCCAGGCACGGCAGATCATCCGCGGCGGCGCGGGCTCCTCCGTGTCCACCGTCTGAGACGTGATCTGAGAGAATCCCCACGGCGCCACGGTGCGTCGGACGATAGCTTCCGGGTAGACCACCTCTGGAACGGTTTGATGGACCCGCAGGGCCCACCACCGCGAAGGAGGACGCACCCGTAATGAAAGCCGTTGTTATGGCAGGGGGCGAAGGCACTCGACTTCGCCCGATGACCTCCAGCATGCCGAAGCCGCTGCTTCCGGTCGCCAATAGGCCGATCATGGAGCACGTGCTTCGGCTGCTGAAGCGGCACGGTCTCTCCGATACCGTCGTGACCGTCCAGTTCCTGGCCTCACTGGTGAAGAACTACTTCGGTGACGGCGAAGAGCTGGGCATGCATCTCACCTATGCGAACGAGGAGACCCCACTCGGCACTGCGGGGAGTGTCAAGAACGCCGAGGACGCCCTCAAGGACGACTCCTTTCTGGTGATCTCCGGCGACGCGTTGACGGACTTCGACCTCTCGGAATTGATCGAGTTTCACCGCAGTAAGAACGCACTGGTCACCGTCTGCCTCACCAGGGTTCCGAATCCCCTGGAGTTCGGTATCACGATCACCGACGACGAGGGCCGGGTCGAACGCTTCCTGGAGAAGCCGACCTGGGGGCAGGTCTTCTCGGACACGGTGAACACCGGTATCTACGTGATGGAGCCGGAGGTCTTCGACTATGTCGCGGCCGGCGAGTCGGTGGACTGGTCGAGTGACGTGTTCCCGCAGCTGCTCAAGGAGGGCAAGCGGGTCTACGGCTACGTGGCCGAGGGCTACTGGGAGGACGTGGGCACCCACGAGAGCTACGGCAAGGCCCAGGCGGACGTCCTGGAGGGCAAGGTCGACGTCGAGCTCGACGGGTTCGAGATCTCCCCGGGCGTCTGGGTGGCCGAGGGCGCCGAGGTGGACCCGGAGGCGGTGCTCCGCGGCCCGCTGTACATCGGGGACTACGCCAAGGTCGAGGCCGGCGTGGAGATCCGCGAACACACCGTGCTCGGCAGCAACGTCGTGGTGAAGCGCGGGGCCTTCCTGCACAAGGCGGTCGTCCACGACAACGTCTACGTCGGGCCGCAGAGCAATCTGCGGGGCTGCGTCGTCGGCAAGAACACCGATGTGATGCGGGCCGCGCGGATCGAGGACGGCGCGGTGATCGGGGACGAGTGCCTGGTCGGCGAGGAGTCGATCATCGCGGCGAACGTCCGGGTCTACCCGTTCAAGACCATCGAGGCCGGCGCGGTCGTCAACACCTCGGTGATCTGGGAGTCCCGGGGCCAGGAGCACCTGTTCGGGGTGCGCGGCGTCTCCGGCATCCTGAACGTCGAGATCACCCCGGAGCTGGCCGTCCGGCTGGCCGGGGCGTACGCGACGACCCTGAAGAAGGGGGCGACCGTCACCATCGCGCGTGACCACTCGCGTGGTGCGCGCGCGCTCAAGCGGGCGATGATCTCCGCCCTGCAGACCAGCGCGATCGACGTCCGGGACCTGGAGAACGTCCCGATGCCGGTCGCCCGGCAGCACACGGCGCGGGGCAGTGCGGGCGGGATCTTCCTGCGGACCACCCCCGGGGTGCCGGACTCGCTGGACATCCTGTTCTTCGACGAACGCGGGGCCGACCTCTCGCAGGCCGGTCAGCGCAAGCTCGACCGCGTCTACGCGCGCCAGGAGTACCGGCGTGCCTTCCCCGGCGAGATCGGCGACCTCACCTTCCCGTCCAGCGTCTTCGACTCCTACGCGGGCAACCTGCTGCGGGCCGTGGACACCACGGGCGTGCGGGAGGCGGGGCTGAAGGTGGTCGTGGACACCGCGCACGGCAGTGCGGGGCTCGTCCTGCCGAGCATCCTCGGCCGGCTCGGGGTGGAGGCGCTCACCGTCTCCAGCGGGCTCGACGAGGCGCGGCCGACCGAGGACGCCGAGGAGCGCCGGGCCGGGCTGGCCAGGCTCGGCGAGCTGGTCGCCTCCTCGCGTGCGGCCTTCGGCGTGCGCTTCGACCCGGTCGGCGAGCGGGTGGCCTTCGTGGACGAGCTGGGCCGGGTGATCGACGACGACCGGGCGCTGCTGGTCCTGCTGGACCTGGTCGCGGCCGAGCGGCGGAGCGGGCAGGTCGCGCTGCCGGTGACGACGACCCGGATCGCCGAGCAGGTCGCGGCGTACCACGGCACGCAGGTCACCTGGACCACCACGACGCCGGACGACCTGGCCAAGGCGGCCTCCGCCGAGGGCACGGTGTTCGGCGGCGACGGTCGCGGCGGCTTCGTGGTGCCCGAGTTCAGCGGGGTGCTGGACGGGGCGGCGGCGTTCGTCCGGCTGGTGGGCCTGGTGGCCCGCACCCAGCTCACCCTGAGCCAGATCGACGCGCGGATCCCGCAGGCGCACATCCGCCGGCGGGACATCGCGACGCCGTGGGCGGCCAAGGGCATGGTGATGCGCTCGGTGGTGGAGGCGGCCGGCAGCCGGCGGCTGGACACCACGGACGGCGTCCGGGTGGTCGAGGCGGACGGGCGCTGGACGCTGGTCCTGCCGGACCCGGCCGAGGCGGTCACCCACCTGTGGGCCGAGGGCCCGGACGACGCGGCGAGCGAGGCCCTGCTCGACGAGTGGGCGGCGGTGGTCGACAGCGCCGGGCGGTGAGCCCGTGGCGGGGCGGGGCGGCACCGGCCGCCCCGCCCCGCTGTCCGTTTCGGGCGGTTGGTCATGGTCCGCCGGATTTGGCATGTCTGCAGCTCAGGGGGCGTGCGCGGGGCCCTCCCGCGACATGGGACGATGGTCCGCATGTCAGCGACGCCGGGGCAGGGTGCCAGCCATGGACGGTACAACCGTCCGGACGCCTCGATGTCCCTGCTGACCAATGTGATGGACCACAGCCTGGACGAGGGCTACGCCGAGGCGGCTGCCGCACGGGGCGGCGACGGGCCGTACCGGATACCGGGGACGAAGCGCGGCCTGCTGACGCTGGGGGCCGGGCTGGCGCTCGTCGGCGCGGTGGTCACGGTCGGGGCGGTGAACGCGCACAAGGCGGAGCCGACGCTCGCCAAGGAGCGCGACGCCCTGATCCACCGGATCAACGACGCCAACGGCTCCGCCGACCGCCTCCAGCAGCAGGTCCAGGACCTGCGCCGGAAGGTCGAGAGCACCCAGCAGCAGGCGCTCGCCTCGGGCGACGACTCGGCGGCGGTGGCCGGCGAGGTCGGCCTCGGCGAGGTGACCGGGCCCGGGGTGAAGCTGGTGGTGGAGGACGCGCCCGGCACCGGCGCGGGCGGGAACGTCGATCCGCGCGCCGGGCAGGGCTTCTCCAACAGCGGACGGTTGCGGGACCGCGATCTGCAGCTGGTGGTGAACGGGCTGTGGGCCTCGGGCGCGGAGGCGGTCTCGATCAACGGGCAGCGGCTCACCGCGCTCTCGGCGATCCGCGCGGCCGGCGAGGCCGTCCTGGTGGACAACCGGCCGCTGGTGCCGCCGTACACCGTGCAGGCGCTCGGGGACGGGACGCGGCTGGTGAACGCGTTCGAGAGCGCCATGGCCGGCCAGTACCTGCGGCTGCTGCAGGAGAAGTACGGCATCAAGTCGAGCATCTCGGCCCAGAAGAGCCTCACGCTGCCCGCGGCCGTCGGTGTCACGCTGCGGACCGCCCAGCCCGTCACTCCCGAGCCCTCGCCGACGGCGAGCGCGAGCGGGACCACGGGTCCGGGCGGCACGGCGAGTGGCGCCGCGAGCGGGTCACCGAGCGGATCGCCGAGCGGGAGCCCCGCCGCCGGTGCGACGCCGTCGGGGAGCCCGTCCGCCGAGGCCTCGCCGTCGGCGAAGCCGAGCGGCAAGCGCTCGCCGAGCGCCCCGGCCACCAGAACCACGACCTCACCCCGCCCGACCACCACGACCACCACCGGGTCGTCCTCCGCAGCGACAGGAGCCGCTACACCGTGATTGCCGTACTGGGTCTCGTGATCGGGGTCGTCGTCGGACTCTTCGTCCAGCCCGAGGTGCCCGACGCCGTGGTGCCCTATCTGCCGATCGCGGTGGTGGCGGCGCTGGACGCGGTGTTCGGCGGCGTCCGCGCGATGCTGGACGGCATCTTCGACGACAAGGTGTTCTTCGTCTCGTTCCTGTCGAACGTGGTGGTGGCGGCCCTGATCGTCTTCCTCGGCGACCAGCTGGGCGTCGGCTCGCAGCTGTCCACGGGTGTGGTCGTCGTCCTCGGCATCCGCATCTTCTCCAACGCCGCGGCGATCCGGCGCCATGTCTTCCGCGCCTGAGCCGGGCCGCGGGCGCGCGGCGGAGGAGAAGTCGGACGGATCGGCGGGAGAAGTCGTGCAGGACGAGAAGCGCGGGGAAGGGACCGCGGACGGGGCGGTGACCGCGCCGGCCTCGCCGGCCGCCCAGGCCCCGACGGAGGAGGCGGCCGGGAAGGCGCCCGGACGGCCGGCCGAGGCCCTGCGGGCCGAGCCCGGCCCCGAGGCCGCTCCGCCCGTCGCCCGGCGCGCCCCCGCGGTGACGCCTGCGCCCGCGCGTGCGCCGGAAGTGACGGCGGAGGCCCCCGGGGCGGACTCCAGGACGCCGGAACCCGACGACGAGCCGGAGCCCGAGGACGACCTGGAGGAGCCCGAGCACCCGCCGATGTCGGTCTCCGCGTACACCGAGGACCGGCACGCCGGACGGCGGCGGCTGATGGCCGCGCTGTGGCCGCCGCGGGTGTCGCGCGGTCAGCTGGTGGTGGCCCTGCTGCTGTTCTCGCTCGGTCTGGGGCTGGCGATCCAGGTCCGCTCGACCAACGACCACCACAGCCAGCTGCGCGGCGCGCGCCAGGAGGACCTGGTCCGCATCCTCGACGAACTGGACAGCCGTCAGCAGCGTCTCCAGCAGGAGAAGGCGGAGTTGGAGCAGTCCCTGGCCAAGTTGGAGAACAGCTCCAACCAGGCCAAGGAGGCCCAGGAACAGACCAGGAAGAAGGTGACGGAACTCGGCGTCCTCGCCGGGACCGTCCAGGCCACCGGTCCGGGCATCGTACTGACGGTCGATGATCCCCAAGGGCAGGTGAAGGCAGATATGCTGCTGGACACCCTGCAGGAACTCCGAGCGGCGGGGGCGGAGGCGATTCAGATCAACGATGTGCGCGTGGTGGTCAACACCTACTTCACGGACGTGTCCGGCGGCGGTGTGCAGATCGACGGCAAGAAGGTCTCGGCGCCCTACCGCTTCACCGTCGTGGGGAATCCGCAGGACCTCACGCCCGCGTTGAACATTCCGGGAGGTGTGGTCCGTACCCTGGAGAGTCACCAGGCGCGCGCGACCATCTCCCAGCAGCAGAAGGTGGTCGTCGACGCCCTCGTCGACCCCAGGACGCCGCAGTACGCCAAGCCGGCTCCGAAGTGACCGTCACGTTCGGAGTGCCACTCCAGCCGGCCCGGTCCACGACCGGTCCCGCACCCTGTCCGAGGTTCTCACCCTGCCCCACGGGCGGGTCTGTCACACGCAAGGGGATTCGCCCGTGAGTTTCTTCTCGAAGTTGTTCGGTCGTAACAAGGGTCGCAACGCGGCCGCGGCGGAGGCGCCCACCGCGCTGCACCGCCGGGACGACGAGCCCGCCGTGCCGGGCATGCGCTCCGCCCCGGAGGGTGCGGAGTACGCCGAGCGTCCGCTGTTCCGGGACGGTGCCGGCGCCCAGTACGCCGGGAATCAGGCGGGCTACGGCGCGTCGGTTGACCCCTCCGGGGCCCCGCGCATAGGTTTCCCGACAGGACCCTCAACCTCTGGTGGAGGGTTTGCTCCGGACCCGTACGCCGGGCACAACCCGTCGGGTGTGCCGCGCCAGGAGGCTGTGAACATGGCTGGCCCCACTCCGTGCCCCAGGTGCGGCAATCAGAACCCGGCCTCGGCCCGGTTCTGTTCCAACTGCGGTACGGCGCTGCGCGGCGGGCTGCTGCCCGAGGGATCGGCCGAGACCACCTCGACCATCTCGATCTCCGGCCTGGAGTCCTACGACCCCAACACCACGACCGGGACCGGTACGCCGGCCCTCTCGGCCGAGGTGCTGGCGGCGATCGACGCGCTGCCCCCGGGCTCGGCGCTGCTGATCGTCCAGCGCGGCCCGAACTCCGGCAGCCGGTTCCTGCTGGACTCGGACAAGACGACGGCCGGGCGTCACCCGCAGGGCGACATCTTCCTGGACGACGTGACGGTCTCCCGCAAGCACGTGGAGTTCCGCCGGACGCCGGGCGGCGGCTTCACCGTCGCCGACGTCGGCAGCCTGAACGGCACCTACGTCAACCGGGAGCGGATCGACGAGGTCGCGCTGAACAACGGCGACGAGGTGCAGATCGGGAAGTACCGGCTGGTCTTCTTCGCCAGCCACAACCGGGGGTACTGAAACCAACGTCGGCAGGAGCCCGAGTGAGTCCGAACACCCCTTCCTCTCCTCTCGGGGCGGCCACCCCCGCGCCGTCCGGCCCCCGGCCGGACCAGGGCGCGCGGGGGGTGGTCGCGGCCCCCAGGCAGCCGGTCCGTCCGGACCGGCCCGCCGGGCGGCGGCGCGCTGGTGACGAGCTGTTGAGCATCGGCGCCGTGCTGGCCTTCCTGCGCGACGACTTCCCCGAGGTCACCATCTCCAAGATCCGCTTCCTGGAGGCGGAGGGGCTGGTCGAGCCGCAGCGGACGCCCTCGGGGTACCGCAAGTTCAGCCCGGCCGACGTCGAGCGGCTGGCCTACGTGCTGCGGATGCAGCGCGACCACTACCTGCCGCTGCGGGTGATCCGCGAGCACCTCGACGCGATCGAGCGCGGCGAGACCCCGCCGGCGCTGCCCGGGCCCGCCGACAGCCGGCCCGGGCCGCTGGAGGAGGCGGACCGCGAGCTGACCGCCTCGGCCGAGGCCTCCGCCGGGGTCCGGCTGGGCCGGGCCGAGCTGCTGGCGGCCGCCGAGGCCGGCGAGGCCGAACTGGCCGAGTGGGAGTCCTACGGGCTCGTCCTGCCCGGGCCGGACGGCGGCTACGACGGCGAGGCGCTGCAGGTCGCCCGGCTGGTCGCCGAACTCGGCCGGTACGGTCTGGAGCCGCGCCACCTGCGGGCCATGAAGGCCGCCGCGGAGCGGGAGGTCGCCCTGGTCGAGCAGGTCGTGGCACCGCTGCGGCGGCACCGCAACCCCCAGACCAGGGCCCATGCCGAGGCCACCGCCCGGGAGCTCGCGACGCTCTCCGTGCGGCTGCACGCGGCGATGGTCCAGGCCGGCCTGCGGGTCCGTTCATAGCACCGACCGCTCCGGCCCCACGGCGCTGACCAGCGGCGTCGGCGCTGCGCTTTCATATCCGGGTCGGGAGCCATAGGGTTGCCTGTGTGAATGAGCTCGACGTCGTGGGTGTCCGGGTGGAGATGCCTTCCAACCAGCCGATCGTGCTGCTGCGGGAGGTCGGGGGCGATCGGTACCTGCCGATCTGGATCGGCCCCGGCGAGGCGACCGCGATCGCCTTCGCCCAGCAGGGCATGACGCCGGTGCGCCCGCTGACGCACGACCTGTTCAAGGACGTCCTGGAGGCGCTCGGCCAGCAGCTCACCGAGGTCCGGATCACCGATCTGCGCGAGGGCGTCTTCTACGCCGAACTGGTCTTCGCCGGCGGGGTGGAGGTGAGCGCCCGGCCGTCCGACGCGATAGCGCTGGCGCTGCGCACCGGCACGCCGATCTACGGGAGCGAGGAGGTGCTCGCCGAGGCGGGCATCGCGATCCCGGACGAGCAGGAGGACGAGGTCGAGAAGTTCCGCGAGTTCCTCGACCAGGTGTCGCCGGAGGACTTCGGCGGGGGCGGCCCGCAGTAGGGCGCGGACCGGCCCCGGGGGCGCTGCGGAACCGGCCGGTGGGCCGTTGAGCCGTAGGGATGCGGCTGTTTTGCCAAAATGCGGCCACCTACCCACACTAGGGGCACGAAAAACCACTCTCCTGAGTGACGCGGTCGGTTCGGCTCGGCGTGGCGATCGTTGACGGGCCATAGGGGACTGCCTACCGTCAGGAGGGGCTGCCCGGGTGCCCGACGCCCGAGGTTCGGGTGGCCCGCAGCACGAGTGGACGGAGGTAGGCATGACCGGCACTGGCGATGAAGTGGCCGCGGGAGGCCTGTGCGCCGTGCACCTGCCGCGCACCGCCCGCACGGTGACCGAACTGCCCCGGACGGCGGAGCTGCCGAGGGTGGGGAGGTTCCCGGCGGTACAGCCCGGCCAGCCGGCCCTGGAGCGGCTCTCGCCGACGTCCGAACTGATCGGCTACCGGGGACCGACCGCCTGCGCGGCGGCCGGGATCACCTACCGCCAGCTGGACTACTGGGCCCGTACCGGCCTGCTGGAGCCCAGCGTCCGTTCGGTGTACCCGGCGAGCAGCCAGCGGCTCTACAGCTTCCGTGACATCCTGCTGCTGAAGATCGTCAAGCGGCTGCTGGACGTCGGCGTCTCGCTGCAGAACATCCGGGTGGCGGTCGCCCATCTGCAGGCCGCCGAGGTCGCCGACGTGGCCGGTCTGACGCTGATGTGCGACGGTGCGACGGTGTACGAGTGCACCACGCCCCAGCAGGTGGTCGACCTGATGAAGGGTGGCCAGGGGGTCTTCGGGATCGCGGTCGGCGCGGTCTGGCGGGAGCTGGAGCTGACCCTGGTGCGGCTGCACGCGGAGCGCACGGACACCGGCGAGACGGTGGTCGGCCACGATCCGGCGGACGAGCTGGCGCAGCGGCGGCTGTTCCAGCTGGTGACGGCCGGCTGCGCGCTGGCGCTGGCGCCGAGCGCCTGGCTCTGGCTCGCGGCGGGGGACCGGGTGGGCACGGTGGAGAGCGCGCCCCCGGCTCCGGTGGCGGTGGTGTTCGGCGCCGGTCTGTTCGACGGCAGGCCCTCGCCGTACCTGGCGCACCGCCTGGACGCGGCGGTGGACCTGTACGCGGCGGGGAAGGTCCGGGCGATCCTGGTGACCGGGGACAACGGCCGGGCGGGCTACGACGAGACCGACGCGATGCGCGGGTACCTGGTCGAGCACGGGGTGCCGGAGGTACGGGTGGTCGGCGACTACGCGGGGTTCGACACCTGGGACTCCTGCACCCGGGCGCACCGGATCTTCGGGGTGGACCGGGCGGTGCTGGTGAGCCAGGACTTCCACGTCCGCCGGGCGCTGGCGCTCTGCGAGGCGGCGGGCATCGAGTCGTACGCGGTGGGGGTGCCGGAGGTGCGGGACGCGACCTGGCTGTACGGCGGGTTCCGGGAGATCCCGGGGGCCGGGAAGGCGGTGCTGAACGCCTGGCTGCGGCCGGATCCGCTGTTCCTCGGCCCGCGTGAGCCGGGGATACCGCGGGCGCTGGCGGACGCGGGCCGGGAGGGCGGGGCGCGCTGAGGCGGGGGCCGGGTCGGCGGTGTTGTCGGACCCGTGCGGGATGATCGGCGGGTGAGGTCACTGCCGAGCATCATCCACCTCGACATGGACGCCTTCTACGCGTCGGTGGAGCAGGCGGCCAAACCGAGCCTGCGCGGAAAGCCGGTGATCGTCGGCGGGCTGGGCGGGCGCGGCGTGGTCGCGACCGCCTCCTACGAGGCGCGGCGGTTCGGGGTGCACTCGGCGATGCCGATGGCGCAGGCGCGCCGGCTCTGCCCGAACGCGGCCTTCCTGACCGGCCGCTTCCAGGCGTACCGGCAGGTGAGCGAGCTGGTGATGGCGCTGCTGCGGGAGCTGTCGCCGCTGGTGCAGCCGCTGAGCCTGGACGAGGCGTACGTCGACCTGGAGGCCGGTCCCTACGGGCCGGTGCTGACCGAGTCGGAGCACGGGACCGGGGAGCGGCTGGTGCTGGCCCTGGTGGAGGACCTCCGGGCGGACATCGAGCGGCGCACCGGGCTGACGGCCTCGGTCGGGGCGGCGGGGTCCAAGCTGATGGCCAAGATCGCCTCCGAGCGGGCCAAGCCGGACGGGCTGGTGCTGATCGAGCCGGGCCAGGAGCGGGCGGTGCTCGGGCCGCTGCCGGTGCGGGCGCTGCCGGGGGTCGGTCCGGCGACCGAGCAGGTGCTGCGCCGGGCGGGGCTGAACACGGTGGCCGAGCTCGCCGAGGCGGGCGAGGCGGAGCTGGTGCAGCTGCTCGGGAAGGCGCACGGGGCCGGGGTGCACCAGATGTCGCTGGGCCTGGACGACCGGTCGGTGGTGGCGGACCAGGACGCCAAATCGGTGTCGGTGGAGGACACCTTCGAGGTGGACCTGGCCGACCGGGACCGGGTGCTGCGCGAGGTGGAGGCGCTGGCGCTGCGCTGCGCGCGCAGGCTGCGCGGCGCCGGGCGCTCGGGGCGGACGGTGGTGCTGAAGGTCCGGCGCTTCGACTTCTCGACGCTGACGCGTTCCGAGACGCTGCGGGGCCCGACGGACGACGAGACGGTGATCGTCGAGACGGCCCGGCGGCTGGCCTCGCAGATGGACATCACGGGCGGGGTGCGGCTGCTGGGCGTGGGGGTGGCGCAGCTGGCCGACTACACCCAGGAGGACCTCTTCGCGCAGGCCGTCCGGGAGGAGGCGGAGGCGGAGGCCGCCGCGGCGGCGCCCGGGGCCGGGGCGCAGGAGGAGCCCGAGGCGGTCGAGGAGGAGGCCGCGGTGGTGCGGCGCTGGCTGCCCGGGCAGGACGTGCAGCACGCGGAGTACGGGCCGGGGTGGGTGCAGGGCAGCGGGGTGGGGCGGGTGACGGTGCGCTTCGAGACGCCGTGGAGCGGGCCGGGGCGGGTGCGGACCTTCGCGGTCGAGGATCCGGCGCTGGAGCCGGCCGGGCCGTTGCCGCTGCGCGAGGGGTGGCCGGTCGCGCCGGACGACGACGCCGCCGAGGGGGACGCCGCCGACGGGGACGGCGAGGGCGGGGAGCGGGAGTAGGACGAGGACGCGAAGCGGCCCCGCCCGGCGGGGGAGCCGGGCGGGGCCGCGTGCGGTTCCGGGCTCGGACGGCCGCGATTCCCTCGGCGGCCGTCCGGGTCCGGTACCCCCGCCCCGTCCCATGGCGCGGGGGCGGACGCCACCTCAGGCGTCGGTGTTAAACCGCACCCCGCCCGGGCTCGGGGCCC
>NZ_JBHYUU010000220.1:0-11830 GCF_042749955.1 Kitasatospora sp. NPDC059462
CGCTCGGCCGGGAGCGGGTCGACCCCGCTCCCGCGCCGGTGCTCGCGATCAGCCGCGGTGGTCCGCCTGCTCCTTCCGGTGGCGGGGGAGGCGGTGGGACTCCACCGGCCGGCCGCCGTCGAGGTGCTCGGCGACGACGCGGGCGGCGGCAGCCGGGTCCACCCGCCCGTACCAGATGTCGTCGGGCTGGACGGTGACGACGGGGGCCTGGTTGCAGGGGAACTGGCACCCCGTCTGGGTCACGAGCACGTCGTCGTCACCGAGGCCCCGCGCGCCGAGCTCCTGCACCAGGGCGCGCAGTCCCTCCTCGGCGCCCTGGGCCGCGCAGCGCGGGCCGCGGCACACCAGCACCTGATGCCGGTGGCCCGGGACGTCCTCCCAGGCCGCCGAGGTGAGGCCGGGCTCCGTGCCGGTGATCGCCTTCGTCACCGCGGCCACCGCGGCGACCGCGTCGGGCGAGTCGGCGAGGCGGGTCGCGACGAGCAGCTCGGGCCGGTGACCCGTGCGCTCGCGCCACCAGTGCGCGGCGATCCGCCGCAGCCAGGAGTGGGCGGGGCCGGAGGCCGTGAGGCGGACGCCGACCACGACCACGGTCCCGGTGCCCGCGTCGGCCAGCCTGGTCAGCTCGGCCGACAGCGACGGGTCCGCCTGCTGCAGGAACGCGATCGAGGTCCGGTGCGAGGCCGCCGTCCGGAGGAGTTCGTCACGGCGGACGGCCTCCGCGATCGACATGCCGACCAGCAGCACGGCGCTGCGGCGGGCAGATTCCGGGAGCGGGGAGGTCATGGCGTCGTCCTTTCGGGGAGCAGTCCGTTCCACCGGATGTGCGGTCGGTCGTGCCGGGGGTGGCGTTCCACGGTGGCGTCGACGCCGTAGACGTGCGCGATCATGGGCGAGGTGAGCACCTCCGGGCCGGGCCCGTGGGCGACCAGCCGGCCGTCGAGCAGGACGGCGATGTCGTCGCAGTAGGCGGCGGCGAGTTCGAGGTCGTGCAGCGCGGCCACCGTGGTGATGCCGAGGCCGCGGACGGTGTCGAGGAAGCCGAGTTGGTGGCGCAGGTCGAGGTGGTTGGTGGGTTCGTCGAGCAGCAGCACGCCGGGCTCCTGCACCAGCGCCCGCGCGAGCTGGACCCGTTGGCGCTCGCCGCCCGACAGCGTCGGCCAGGACCGGTCGAGCAGGTGGCCGACGTCGGCCGCGGCGACGGCGTCGGCGAACACCGCCCGCTCGTGGGCGTCGGCCGCGGTGTTCGCCGGGACGGGCCAGCGGCTGCGGTGCGGGGTGCGGCCGAGGTCGATGACCTGGCGGACCGGCAGCGACAGCCGGGTGTCCGCCTGCTGCTCCATGAAGGCCACCTGGCGCGCCCGTCGGCGGGCGGTGAGCGCGTGGAGGTCCTCGCCGTCCAGGAGGACCCGCCCGCCGCTCGGCCGGGTCAGTCCGGCGACCGCGCGCAGCAGGGTGGTCTTCCCCGCGCCGTTGGGCCCGAGCAGGCCGGTGACCCGGCCGGGGGCGAACGCGAGCGAGACCGCGTCCAGCAGGGTGGCTCCGCCGATGCGCACCCGAAGGCCCTCGGCACGGAGCTCGACGGGGGGTGTCGCCGTCACTGTCCGCTCCCGTCGGCCCGGCCCTGGCGCCACAGCAGCCAGGCGAAGAAGGGTGCTCCGAGCCCGGCCGTGATGATGCCGACGGGGAGCTCCCGGTCGGGGAGGACCGAGCGCGCCACGATGTCGCTGCCGACCAGGAGGGACGCGCCCACCAGCGCCGACACGGGCAGCAGGACGGCGTGGCGCGGTCCGCAGACGAGCCGGACCACGTGCGGCACGACCAGGCCGAGGAACCCGATCACGCCGGTCTGGGCGACCAGGCACGCGGTCACCAGCGCGGCGGTGGCGACGAGGACCCAGCGGGTGCGCTCGACGTGGACGCCGAGGGAGCGGGCGGCGGTCTCGCCGAAGGCGAAGGCGTCCAGGTCGCGGGCCGAGGAGGCGAGGACCGTGATGCCGATCAGCGCGACCGCGGTCAGGAGGACGGCGGTGGGCCACCGCACGCCGGCGACCGAGCCCAGCGTCCACTCCATGACGCCGCGCGCCGCGTTGCGGTCCCCGAGGACCAGCACGACGAACGAGGTGTAGGCCCCGCACATCTGGCCCACGGCGATGCCGGCGAGCACGGTCCGGGTGGTCGGCAGCGTCCGGGTGCGCGCGGCGGCCAGGGCCAGCACGACGACGGCCGCGAGCAGGGCACCGGCGAACGCGGCGACCGCCACCGCGCCGGTGCCCACGGCGCCGGACACGCCGACGCCGAGGACGATCACGGTGACGGCGCCGGCGGCGGCCCCGTCCGAGATCCCGAGCAGGAAGGGATCGGCCAGGTCGTTGCCGGTGAGGGTCTGCAGCACGGCGCCGCAGACCGCGAGTCCGGCGCCGGTGGCGGCCGCTCCCAGGACCCGGGGCAGCCGCAGCTGCCAGACGATCTGGTCGTCCAGCAGCGTCACGGGCGGGTCGCCCAGTCCGAGACGGCGCACCACGACCTCGAACACCGTCCGGACCGGCTCGTGCTGCGAGCCGACGGCCAGACCGAGGAGCACGGTGGTCAGGAGCAGGGCGGCGGCGACGGCCAGGGCCGCCGCCGTGCGGCCCGGACCGGCGGGCCGCACGGCGGGGCGGGGTGCGGCGGTCATGAACCCGGGCGCAGCAGGCCCAGCCCGGCCGACACCCGGGCGGCGCCGTCGGCGAGCAGCACGCCGGGCGTCGACTCCGAGAACGGCACCACCACGAAGGCCTTGCGCTGCACGGCGGTGAGCCTGCTCAGCACCGGGTCGTTCTCCAGGTAGTCGATCTTGGACCGGGCGGTGTCCCAGTCGGCGTCCGCGAGCACGATGGCGTCCGGATCCGCGGCGACGACCTTCTCCCAGCTCACGCTCTGCCAGCTGCCGGGCAGGTCCGCGAAGACGTTGCGGGCGCCCACGGCGTCGAGCACCAGCTGCGGCCCGCCGTGGCCGGCGCCGACGTACGGCGCCTTGGTGTCCGAGTCGAACCACAGGACCTTCAGGTCCTTGCCCGCGGCCGTCGCCCTGAACCCGGCCAGCTGGTCCTCCTGCTGCCGCTGGAGCGCGGCCGCCCGCTCCGGGACGCCGAACACCCTGGCGACGTCGTTCAGTTCGCCCCACATCGCCTGCCAGGTCGTCGGCGGCACCTGGCTCTTGTCCGCGCAGCCGAACGGGGACAGGTACGACGGCATGCCCTGGCCGCGCAGTTCCTCCCGGCTTCCCGCGACCTTGTCGGTGAACGCGCTGGAGTAGGAGGCGTACAGGAAGTCGGGACGGGCCGCGAGGAGCTTCTCCTTCGTCGGGTAGTCCTCGGAGAGCACCGGAACGGAGTCGTAGGCCGCCTTCCATTTCTCCGGGACGGCGTTGTCGAGGTAGGCGGTACCGGCCATCCGGGACTCCAGGCCGAGGGCCAGGGCGACCTCGGTGGCCCCCTGGTTGAGCGTCACCAGCCGCTCGGGCGGGGCGCCGGCCGTCACGGTCGTCCCGCAGTTGACCAGGCTGACCGGCGCAGCGCTTCCGCCCGTCGCCGTGGACGCGACGGGCGCGGGGGCGCCCGTGCAGGCGCCGAGCACGCCGGTGAACAGGACGGCCGCGACCGCCCGGCCGGCACGTACCCGACCTGCGGGGCGTGCGGAACGTATGGACGCAAACGGGTACGGCAAAGCGCGGGGCACGTGTTCTCCAAAACCCTCGTGGAACATGTCGCGCCGTGGCCGGTCTCCTGGCTTCCGCATCGACGCACCGCAGCCGACCTTCCCGGGGGGCTCTTCGAGCCGTCCCAGTGGCCCTGACCGCTGGCGGAGCCGGTCAGCGAGGGCCGCGGTACTCCGCGGCAACAGTGGCGAGGGCCGCACCGGACTCGAACCGGTTTCCCGAACACCACGGCGATGGCAAGGTATCAGGCGTGGTCAGGTCGGTGCCGACCGGCTGCCCGAGGACACCGCCCGGGCGCCGGCCGCGCAGCGCCCCCACGCCCACGTGCCGACCACCCCCTCCGCGCGCCTTCGCGCTGCCGCTGCTGCGCGAGGCCGGCCTGACGCTCTCCACCGACCTGCACAACCGGGACGGCGTCAACACCCGCCACGAGCCGCTCGCCCACGCGGCGGACCTCGTCCTCGTCTCGACGACGGCCCTCGCGGATCCCGGGCGGACCATGCGCCGGATCGTCGAGCGCGGCCGGGCCCGGACGGTCGTCGCCTCGGCGGCCGGCGACGCCGTCGGCCGTGACGGACTCCTCGCCCGCGCCGCGGCACTCGACGCAGCGGACGGCGGAAGCCCATGACGGACGCAGCGCGCGGCCACGACGTGCGCGCCCTCGGTGGTGGCCGGTGCCGGGGGCCAGGGGAGGGTGGTGACGTCGCGGGCCGCGGTGCGGGCCGCACCCGCCGGGCGAGATCGTCGGCCGGGTCGTTGTCGTGGCAGCGCGGCGCGGTGTCCGTCGGGGGCGGGACGGTCGCGACCGCCGGCGGTGGGAGCAGGCGGACGGCTCCGTAAGGTGCCGTTGAGCGGCAGGGGTCCGCCCCTGCCGGCCGAGCGGCCGCACGCGGCGCGCTCGACCCGTTCACCGCCGGACGCGGATCGCCGAGGCCCGCCGAGCTCACCCGAACGGTGCGCCGGCGGGCCGAAGGCGACTTGGCGTCAGAAGGGGTTCCGCCCGGGTCACGTCACCGGCAGACAGACGGCGTAGACCATGTAGGAGCCGCTGGTGCTTGCCGAGTTGTTGAAGGACACCGTCCACATGTTCGCGGCGGACGGGTAGGACTCGTACAGCTGGACCGTGAGGTTGTTGCCGCCGAGGGGCGTCCGCAGCCCACCGCCCGTGATGACGGTACCTGCCGGACAGGCCGTGGTTCCCGTGTTGAGTCCGGAGGTCAGGGTGTGGGTCGTCTGGATGATCTGGGTCGGGAGGGTCGGCCCCGCAGGTCCGACAGGGCCGACCGGACCGGCCGGTCCCTGCGGTCCTGCCGGGCCCTGAGGTCCGGGAGGTCCCGGAGGGCCCGGCTTCCCGGACGAGCAGCTGTGCGGGCAGCCGCCCCCTCACCGGTGGTCGGTCTCGTCACCGGCCTCCGCCTGGGGTGTCACGAATCCGGTCAGCAGTGTGGCGGCCAGCACCGGCAGGGCGACGTTCCGCAGCAGGGTCAGGTGTTTCCGTCGCAATCCATCCTCCGTGAGTTCCTCGAATTCCGATCCCGTTCGTACACCGCACATGGCGGTGGCCGGGGCGCAATACTCATGTGAACACGCCTGAGAAGGCCGCGCGAGCAAGGAGATCCCTCTGGGGAATCGACCGAACCCGAGAAGCTGACACGGTGTCCGATGGGTCCGGGGACGTCGTACCAGCGGCTCGCCGGCGGACCGCCATTGACTCGCTGACGGTGGGTCGATCTGCGGCGACCTCCGTCATCGGCGGCCACCCGTTCCCGGTTCTCCTGAGATGCGGGAGGAGCTCGCGGGGACTACGCCGGGCGGTCATCGGCATGGGGATGTGATCGGTTTTCCTGCCGGACGGCCTTTCCCGCCCACCGGATTTCCACGCACTCGACCGGTGTGTCCTGGTGCTGTGCAAACGGCGCCGAGCCGCATCCCGCCGGACCGGTCCGACGTCGGCCGACCTCGGCATGCCGACCCTCGGCCCGCCACCGGATGCGGGCACACCCATCCGCCGACCAGGGTCACCGCCCGTCGGCACGGCACGGCACGGCACGGCACGGCAAGGCACCGCGCCGCCCGGCCGGGCAGCCGCGGCCTCTGACCGGGCTCCGACAAACTCGCTGTCCGGCGGCCGGAGCCCCGTGATACACAACCGTCGTGCAAAAAATCTTGGAGTTCCCCGAGGTCCTGCGGCTGATCGAGGACCGCTCGGCCGCGTTCCGCGCCGCGATCGCGTCCGCCCCCGACCTCGACGTCCAGGTCCCCGGCTGCCCGGAGTGGACGCTGCGCGAACTGGCGCAGCACCTCGGCGACGGCCGCCGCCGTCAGGCCGCCGTCGTCGCGGCGGGCCCGGGTGCCGAGCCCCCGGCGAGGACGGACCCGAAGGGCGCCCCGACCGCGCCCCGCGACCGGGAGGCCCTGGACGCCTGGCTCGCCGAGTCGACCGAGCTCATGCTCGCCGCGCTGCGCGAGGCCGGCCCGGACCGCGGCTGCTGGACGTGGTGGGGCCGCTCGCAGGCCCCGGAGACCAGCGGAGCCCTGGCCCGGCACCAGATCCAGGAGATCGCCGTCCACACCTACGACGTCCGGCTCACCCTGGGCGCCGCACAGCCGCTGCCGACGGACGTCGCGGTCGAGGGCGTCGACGAGTTCCTGACGACCGTCTCGGCGACGACCGTCCCGTGGCCGTTCAAGCCGGCGACCATCGACCTGCACGCGACCGAGGGCGGCTCCTGGCGCCTGACCCTCGACGCCGACGGCGTGCGCTGCGACGACCTCGCCGCCGACGCGGAGCCGGGCGACCTGGTGATGCGAGGCGCAGCGAGCGACCTGGTCCTGTACTTCTACGACCGCATCCCGCTCGACCGCCTGGACAACACCGGCGACACCGAGCCGATGGAGCAGCTCGCGGAGTGGGACCCGAACGCGTAGCGCGCGGGACGCGTCGGCCGGTGGTGCCCGCGCTCCTGCGGGCGCCACCGGGCCGACGGCGCCCGGTGCGGGGCCGTCACGGGGACAGCCACTCGCCGAAGAGGGGCGCGAGGCCGTTGCCGCCCTCCGCGCACGCGAACGTCCCCGGGCAGCACCGTTCCCACCCGGTGGGCGTGGCCAGCAGGGTCAGCCGCGACCACCGGGTCGCGGAGGGGGAGGACCGGTGGAGCCGGAGCCCGAGCTCCGGCACCGTCACGTCGTCGGCGGTCGGGGAGGAGGGGCGGGCCGATCCCGGCAGGACGGAGACGACGTCCGCGGCGGGGTGCCCGAACAGGTCCACGCCGTCCCAGACCACGGGGTGCTCCCCCCTCGGGCCCGGGCGCGCGCCGGCCTCGACGATCACCTGGACGAGGCCGTCGGCGCGGCCCGGACCGCCGCCGGCGACGGTCAGGGCGAGATCACCGAAGACCCCGACCGTGTTCCAGGCCGGGTCGAAGAGGATTCCGGCGAGCCACGCGTCGTGGGCGTCCCGCAGCGATGCGAAGTCGGCGCGGGCCGGCGCCGCGCACTGTCGCGCCCGGTGGCTCCCGGGCGTCGCCGCGAGCATCGCGGAGGCCTCCTGGGGCGTCGTCCCGAACCCGAGCGTCCCGGCCCCGTCCGGCAGGGTGACGCCGGTCCCCGGCAGCAGTTCCAGCATCGGGCCATTGTGCCCGGCGACCGCGCGAGACCGGCCGGTGGCTAGGATGCCCCCCTGAATCACTCCGGCCGCGGTGGACGCCGATCCGGGCGCCGCCTGTTCCCGTGACGGGCCGGCACCACAGGAAGGCGGAACGTCTCGCATGAAGGCCCTTGAGCACGCCCACTTCGGGCACGTGGAGACCGGTGCGCTCCGCGACACCGACGTCATCTGGCGGGGCACCTCGCAGGTGGGGGACGACGAGGTCGAGGTCCTGCTGTGGGCCGGGCCGTCCAGTGCGCCGGACGCCGGGGAGCTGGACGATCTCGCCGCGTGCCTCACCGGCCTGCCGGCGCTCGACGCGGCCGCGCGTGCGGCTCTGCGAACGTACCTGGACGGGGACCGCTCCTTCGTCGACTTCCACCTGGAGGAGCTGGAGGGCAGCGGGGCGGCCGGCCGTCTCGTCCGGGAGGCGGCGGGCGACGAGGTCGGGACGGCGGCCTTCGTCGCGGCCATGCGCCTGAACGGCGTCGGGCTGTGGCTGGGCGGGGTGTCCGACCGGCCGCCGGTCGTCCTGGACTACGTGTTCGAACCCGATCTCAGCGACCAGATACTCGCCGTCGGAGCGACCCGGCACGGGGCGGTGGCATCCGTCGACTGGGAGAGCTGACGGTCCGCTCAGCTCTCGCGCGAGGCGGCGTGCCGCCGGACGGGTGCGGTGCGGCCGTGGCGGTCGGCCTCCTCGGCGGTGGCGTGGACGGGGAAGAGGGGTGCGGCGTCGGTGAGGTCCAGCACCCGGCGGGCCATCGGGCAGGGAGCGATCAGGACGAGGGGGATCCCGGCGACCAGGGCCCTGCGGCGGGTGATGAGGAGCAGGTTGAGGCCGCTGGAGGTGAAGAGCCCCACGTCGGCGAGGTCGACGGCCAGCACCGCCGGACCCTGGTCGAGCGCCAGGTGCAGGACCTCCGCGGCCTCGGCCTCGCTGTCCATGCTCAGATCGCCGGAGAAGCGGCAGACGACGGTCTCCCCGACCCGCGCGGTTTCGGACTTCAGCCACGGACTCACGGCCGGCCCTCCCTCGGGCCCGCGCCCGGCGCGCCGCCGGCGGCGGCCGTGACGGGTGCGTCGGCCCAGGCGTCGGCGAGGCGCTCCAGTCCCTGCCACAGGTCCAGCGCGGCGTCCCTCAGGTGCACGGCGGCGGGGCTGTCCGCCTCGGCGGCGACCAGGTAGGCGTCGATGCCGGTGACGGAGTGCCGCAGCCGTCGGCGCAGCGGCTCGACCTCGCCGGCGTGGTCGCCGTGCTCGCGGGGCACACCGATGCGCTCGGTGAGGAACGCGGCGAGGCGTTCCAGTTCGTGCCGGGTCATCTGGGTCACGGGACCAACTCCCGGGAGGGCTCCGCGCGACGGTGGCTGCGCGGGCGGTGCGGGTCTTGACGTGCCTCCACTGTTCGCCCCCGGGGCAATGCCTGTCAACCATTGCACGAAAATAGTGTCGTGTTTTGATCGTCGTGAATCGCCGGACGTATAATCGGCCCATGGACGACGGCATCCCTCTCGCGCGGCAGTGGACGTTCCTGACCAATCACGCCCGCGTGCTCGTCCAGATCGCCCGCGACCCCGGCATCCGGGTGCGCGACCTCGCCGCCCAGTGCCTGCTCACCGAGCGCGCCGTCCAGCGGATCATCGTCGACCTCGAAGAGGCCGGCTACCTCAGTCACCAGCGCAACGGCCGCACCAATCACTACACGGTGATCGACAGCAAGCAGCTGCGTCATCCCGCGGACTCGGGCCCGACCCTCGCCGAGCTCCTCTCGGTCCTGCTGCGCTGAGGCCCGCAGGGGGTTGCGGCCCCCCGCTCACGAAGGCCCTGCCCCGTTCCGGCGTTCCGGGGGCGGGGCCTCCGTCGTGACGGGCGCGACGGGCGCGACGGACCCGGCGGAGCCGGCCTGCCGACGGCCAATTTCCCGGACAGCGCCCCCGTGGCGAAGCATTTCGGCCAACTTGGTGCCGTGCGGGTGACGTGTTCCCACCAAAACTGGCACTGTACCGTCCCGTCGCCGCATCGGCCCGCGCAGGTCGCACGAGCCCCGCAGGGCGCGGCGAGCACGTCGAAGACCGTTCCAGCGACTCGAACCACCAGCTCTCCCGGGCGGCATCACCCTCGACCGCCCGGCTGACTCCGGCCGCCCAGACCCGGCCGTCGCAGGAGGAGTTCCGTGTGACTCGATCCCCCAGAAAGTCCGTCACCGCAAGCGCGTTGATCGCCGGCGCCGCGATGATCGCGGCCGCGCTGCCGGCCGGTGTCGCGGCCGCCGAGGAGGCCCCGGCCGGGGCGCCCGCCGAGGCGCGGGCGTTCGCCGGTGCGCTGCCGGTGGAGCTCTCGGCCCAGCAGCGCGGTGAGCTGCTGGCGGCCGCCGACGCGAACCGGGCGGAGGCCGCCAGGTCGCTGAACCTGGGCTCGAAGGAGGCGCTGGTCGTCAGGGGCGTCACCAAGGACGCGGACGGCACCGTGCACACCCGCTACGAGCGGACCTTCGACGGACTGCCGGTCCTCGGCGGCGATCTGGTGGTCCACACCGCCCGGGACGGCTCCGGCAAGGGCGTCACCAGGGCCACCGAGGCGGACATCGCCGTCGACACCACCGCCGGGGAGGGTTCCGAGGCGGCGAAGGGCCTCGCGCTGGAGAGCGCCGCGAGCGCGAAGGTGCAGGAGCCGGCGGCCGACAGCGCCCGCAAGGTGGTCTGGGCCGCGTCCGGCACCCCGCGGCTCGCGTGGGAGACGGTCGTGACGGGCACGCAGGAGGACGGCACGCCGTCCGAGCTGCACGTCATCACCGACGCGGGCTCGGGCAAGAAGATCTTCGAGTACCAGGCCATCGAGACCGGCGTCGGCACCAGCCAGTACTCGGGCCAGGTCGCCATCGGCACCTCGCCGGCGGCCGGCGGCGGTTACGCGCTGACCGACCCCACCCGCGGCGGTCACAGCACCTACGACCTGAACGGCACCACCGGCACCAGGACGCTGTTCACCAACCCGACCGACACCTGGGGCGACGGCACCGTCGCCAACCGGCAGACCGCCGCCGTGGACGCCGCCTACGGCGCCCAACTCACCTGGGACTACTACAAGGACGTCCACGGCCGCAACGGCATCAAGGACGACGGCGTCGGCGCCCACACCCGGGTCCACTACGGCAAGAACTACGTCAACGCGTTCTGGTCCGACAGCTGCTTCTGCATGACCTACGGCGACGGCGCGGGCAACGTCAAGCCGCTGACCTCGATCGACGTCGGCGGCCACGAGATGACCCACGGCATCACCTCGGCCACCGCGGGCCTGATCTACAGCGGCGAGTCCGGCGGCCTGAACGAGGCCACCTCCGACATCATGGCCGCCGCCATCGAGTTCTGGGCCGGCAACCCCGAGGACAAGGGCGACTACCTGGTCGGCGAGAAGATCGACATCAGGGGCGACGGCACCCCGCTGCGCTACATGGACAAGCCCTCCAAGGACGGCAGGTCACGGGACTACTGGTCGTCCGACGTCGGTTCCGTCGACGTGCACTACTCCTCCGGTCCGGCCAACCACTGGTTCTACCTGGCCTCCGAGGGCAGCGGCGCCAAGACCGTCAACGGCGTGGCCTACGACTCCCCGACCTCCGACGGCCTGGCGGTCACCGCCATCGGCCGGGACGCCGCCGCCAGGATCTGGTACCGGGCGCTGACCACCTACATGACCTCGTCCACCAACTACGCCGCCGCCCGTGTCGCCACCCTCCAGGCCGCCGCCGACCTGTACGGGCAGACCAGCGCGACGTACCAGAACACCGCGAACGCCTGGGCCGCGATCAACGTCGGCCCGCGGGTCGTCGACGGCCTCCTGCTCGACGCCGTCGGCGACCAGGTGACCGAGGTCGGCGCCCCCGTCGAGCTGCGGGTCAAGGCCACCAACTTCAACCCCGGTGCCGTCACCTACCACGCGACCGGCCTCCCCGAGGGCCTGTCGCTCCACCCGGTCACCGGCCGGATCACCGGCACCCCGACCGTCGCCGCCACCTCCACGGTCACCGTCACCGCCAAGGCCTCCCACCACAGCAGGCTGTCGACGACGTTCACCTGGAAGGTCTCCCCGGGCATCTTCGCGAACACCACCGCCGTCCCGGTCCCGGACGGGGGCCCGGCGGTCTTCTCGGACATCGTCGTCGACCGGATCGCCGGCCGGGCGCCGAGCGACCTCAAGGTCGCCGTGGACATCAAGCACACCTGGCGCGGTGACCTGGTCATCGACCTGGTCGGCCCGGACGGCACGGTGTACTCGCTGAAGAAGAGCAACCTCAACGACTCGGCGGACAACGTCGTCGAGACCTACACGGTGGACGCCTCCGCGCAGCTCGGCAACGGCACCTGGCGGCTGCGGGTGCAGGACGTGTACCGCGGCGACTCGGGCCGCATCGACGGCTGGAAGATCATCTTCTGATCGGTTCTCCGTCCAGGTGATCGGCCCCGGTGATCCGGCCGGCGAAG
>NZ_JBHYUU010000221.1:0-11760 GCF_042749955.1 Kitasatospora sp. NPDC059462
GGGGTTCCCCGGGCGGGTTGGGGCGGGCGGGGGGCCCGGGGTGCCCGGCCGGGGCGGGGCGCCAGCGGCGGTGCACCGGCGCGGCCGGCTCGCGTACGAGCCGCAGCCGGGGCGCCACCCGGTCCGCCCCCGGCCCCGGCGGCCGGCGGCTGCCCGCCCCCCACGGGCCGGGCCAGCACGCCCCGGGGCCCGCGTAGCCCTGCTCGGCGGCGGCGTGCAGCGTCCACAGCGGGTCGTGGAGCTGGGCCCGGCCGACCGCGACCAGGTCCGCCCGCCCGGCCAGCAGCACCGAGTCGGCGTCGTCGTGGTGGGAGATCGCGCCGACCGCGACGGTCGGCACGCCGGTGGCGGCGCGCACCAGTTCGGCGAACGGCGTCTGGTAGCCGCGCCCGTACGGCGGCCGCTGGTGCGCCACCACCTCGCCGGTGGAGACGTCCAGCGCGTCCGCCCCGCCGTCCGCGAGCGCGCGGCCGATCGCGACGGCCTCCGCCGCACTGGTGCCGCCCGGCGCCCAGTCGCTCGCCGAGATCCGCACCAGCAGCGGCCGCCCGGCCGGCCACACCGCGCGGACCGCCGCCAGCACCTCCAGCGGCAGCCGCAGCCGCTGCGCGAGCGGGCCGCCGTAGCCGTCGGTGCGCCGGTTGGTGAGCGGGGACAGGAAGCCGGAGAGCAGGTGGCCGTGGCCGAACTGGAGCTCCAGCGCGTCGAACCCGGCCCGCGCCGCGCGCTCCGCCGCAGCGGCGAAGTCCGCCGTCACCGCGGCGAGTTGGACGGCGTTGGCCTCGTGCGGCAGCGGCGATTCGGCATCCCACGGCAGCGGTGAGGCGGCCAGCACCGGCCAGCCGCCCCCGGTGAGCGGCGGCCCGGTGCCGTCCGGGCCCGGCACCGCCCGGGAGGCCCGGCGCCCGGCGTGGGTCAGCTGGATCCCCACGGGTGTGCCGCTCACCTCCCGGATACCGGTGAGCAGTTCGCGCCAGGCCTGCTCCTGCCGGTCGTTCCACAGGCCCGGGCAGCGGTCGGTGGCCCGGCCCTCCGGGGTGACGGCGGTCATCCCGGCGATCACCAGCCCGGCGCCGCCGAGCGCGTGCGCGGTCAGCTGTGCCCGGTCGAAGGCGCTCGGCAGGGCGTCGACGGCGGTGAAGGTGGCCAGCGGCGGCACCACCACCCGGTTGCGCAGTTCCAGGGCGCCCAGCTTCAGCGGGCGGAACATCGGCGGGACGTCGCGGGCGTCGCGGGTGTCGCGGGTGTCGCGGGTGTCCCGGATGTCGCGGGTGTCGCCGACGTCCGGCGCTCCCCGGACGGCCCGGTCCACCGCCGCGACGAACCCGGGATCCCGTGCCCGCAGGCTCCCGTAGGTGACCCGGCGGCTGCGGGTGAGCAGGTTGAACGCGAACTGGTCCGCCCCCTGCCCGGTGCGCCGCCCGATCGTCTCGAACCACTCCAGGCTCGCCTGCGCGGCCCGCTGGGCGGACTCCACCACCGGCCGCCGCTCCGCCTCGTACGCGGCCAGCGCGTCCGCCGGCGTGGGCTGTTCGCGCAGGCTCGCGGCGAGTGCCAGGGCGTCCTCCAGCGCGAGTTTGGTGCCCGAGCCGATCGAGAAGTGGGCCGTGTGCGCCGCGTCGCCGAGCAGCACCACGTTCCGGTGCCGCCAGGCGGCGTTGCGCACGGTGGTGAACCGGATCCAGCGGGAGGCGTTGGGGATCAGCCGGTGTCCGTCCAGGTGCCCGGCGAGCAGCTCCGCGCACCGCCGGACGCTCGCGGTGTCGCTCTCCCCGCGTGCGAACTCCCGGGCCGCCAGGGCCTCGAAGCCCGCCCGCCGCCAGGGCTCCTCGGCCAGCTCCACGATGAACGTGGACCGCTCGGCGCTGTACGGGTAGGCGTGGACCTGCAGCACGCCGAAGTCGAACCGCTCGACGATGAAGGTGAAGGCCTCGAAGACCTTGTCGGTGGCGAGCCACATGTAGCGGCTGCGCCGTTCGTCCAGCTCCGGGCGGAAGGCCTGCGGATACGCCGCTCTGGTCGAGGAGTTGATCCCGTCCGCCGCGACCACCAGGTCGTACTCCGCGGCGAGCCGCCCGATCGGCGGGGCGGGCGTGCGGTAGCGCACGTCCACCGCCAGTTCCGCGCAGCGGCGTTGCAGGATCGCGCGCAGCCGGTTGCGGTCCAGCGCCGCGAAGCCGTGCCCGCCGCAGGTGCGCACCTGGCCGGCGCGGCGGACGTCGATGTCGCTCCAGCGGGCGAACTCCGCGCTCATCGCGGCGAACACCTCCGGGTCGGCCCGGGCGATGCCGTCCAGCGTCTCGTCGGAGAAGACCACGCCGAAGCCGAACGCGTCGTCACGGCCGTCCCGTTCGAAGACGGTGATCTCCCGCCCGGGCGCCGTCCTCCGGGCCAGGGCGGCGAAGTAGAGCCCGCCCGGGCCGGCGCCGATCACCGCGATGCGGCCGGCGCCGGCGGTCACCGGATCACCTCCGGCTCCTGGCGTCCGGCTGCGGCCAGCGCGTGGCGCACCTGGTCCGGCCACGGCTCGCTGCCCTCGGCGTGCGGCGCGGCGTGCACCACCGACATCCGCCCGCTGGCGGCCAGCCCGTGCGGCCCGTGCACCTCGAAGGCGTAGTGCAGCGAGGAGCCGCCGACGCGTTCGACCCGCAGCTCGGTGCGGACCACGTCACCGAACCAGAGCCGCTCGCGGTAGTCCGCCTCGAAGTGCACCCGGGGGATCCGCCCGAACAGCCCGTCCAGCCCCAGCCGGCGCAGCAGGGTCGCCTCGGCGGCCTCGGCCCAGCGCTGGACGGCCGAGAAGTGGTAGTGCCCGGCCGCGTCGGTGTCCGACCACTCGACCCGGCGCTCGGTGGTCACGCTGGCCGGCGCCCCGGCGGCCCCGGCGGCCGCCCGCCGGCGCAGTTCGGCGCGGGCCAGCTTCCCGGTCGCGGTGCGCGGCAGCGCGTCGGTGAACTCCACCACGCGCGGGTACTTGTACGGCGCGACGGTCCGCTTCACGTGCTCCTGGAGCGCCCGGACCGTCGCCGGTCCTCCCGTCACCCCGGCGCGCAGCACCACGTACGCCTTGACGACGGTGCCGCGCCGTTCGTCCGGTGCCCCGACCACCGCGCAGTCGGCGACGTCCGGGTGCTCGGCGAGCACCTGCTCGACCTCGGGACCGGCGATGTTGTAGCCGGCCGAGACGATCATGTCGTCAGTGCGCGCCTGGTACCAGAAGTAGCCGTCGGCGTCGCGCACGCAGGTGTCCCCGGTGAGGTTCCAGCCGTCCCGGACGTAGTCGCGCTGGCGCGGGTCGTCGAGGTAGCGGCAGCCGGTCGGGCCCTTGACGGCGAGCCGCCCGGGCTGCCCGTCTGGCACCGGCCGGCCCCGGTCGTCCAGGATCGCCGCCCGGTAGCCGGGCACCGGCAGGCCGGTCGCGCCGGGGCGGATGTCGGCGTCGGCGGCGGATATGAACACGTGCAGCAGTTCGGTCGCCCCGATGCCGTCGATCAGCCGCACCCCGGTGGCCGCCCGGAACGCCTCCCAGACGCTCGCCGGCAGGTGCTCGCCCGCCGAGACGCAGCGCCGCACCCCCGCCAGCCGGTCGGCCAGCCCGGCGGCGAGGATCGCCCGGTAGGCCGTCGGCGCGGTGAACAGCACGCTCACCCCGTGCCGGTGGACCTGCTCGGCCAGCTGCTCGGGCGCGGCCTGTTCCAGCAGCAGCGCGGCGGCGCCGGCCCGCAGCGGGAAGACCACCAGCCCGCCGAGCCCGAAGGTGAAGGCGAGCGGCGGGGTGCCGCCGAAGAGGTCCCCGGGGGTGGGGCGCAGCAGGTGGCGGGAGAAGGTGTCGGCGTTGGCGAGCACGTCCCGGTGGAAGTGCATGGTGGCCTTGGGGCGGCCGGTGGTGCCGGAGGTGAAGGCGATCAGCGCCACGTCGTCGGCGGCCGTCGGCACGGCGGTGAACCCCGCGCCGCCGGTCAGGCCCTGCGGCCCGGCCCGATCGTAGGGCACCACCGTCAGCCCGGGCGTCTCGGCCCGCTCCAGCTCCGCCAGGAACCGTCCGTCGCACAGTGCCAGCACCGGCCGGGCGATCGCGCAGAGCGTGGTCAGCTCGCCCGCCCGCAGCAGCGGCATGGTGGTCACGGCCACCCCGCCCGCCTTCAGCACCCCGAGCCAACAGGCCACCAGCCACGGTGCGTTGGGGCCCCGCAGGAGCACCCGGTTCCCGGGCACCAGGCCGAGGCGCCCGGCCAGCAGCCGGGCCACCGCGTCCGCCCGCTCGCGCAGCTCGCCGTACGTCCACTGGGCGTCCGGCGTGACCAGGCACCGCCGGTCGGGCCCGTACCGCGCGATCGTCGCGTCGAGCAGCTCGTGGGCGCAGTTCAGCCGGTCCGGATATGCCAACTCCGGTAACTCGAAGAGGAGTTCGGGCCACTCGTCGAGCGGCGGGAGGTTGTCGCGACAGAACGTGTCCACGTGCGCAGAGGGAGAGAGCTCCATGGGCGGGCCACCTCGTAGGGCGAGCGGGAGTGAGCCAAGTATCGCGCTTCGGTGACGCCAGTCAAGAGACCGATACACGCATTCGGCCCAGCCCGCCGCCGACTCAGCCCGCCGTCGGCCCGGCCCGCGTCGGCTCAGCCCGTCCCGGCCCCTCCCCGTCCACCGCCCCGGCCCGTCCCGGCCCCGGCGGTCAGCGCCGCAGCCACCGCAGGGCCGCCTCGGCGGCGTGGGCGCCGCACATGCCGTGGACGCCCGGGCCGGGCGGGGTGGCGGCGGAGCAGAGGTAGTGGCCGGGCAGGCCGGTCGCGTAGGGGTGCAGGGTGGGGCGCGGGCCGAGGAGGAGCTGGGCGGCGCCCTTGGCTCCGGTCATGATGTCGCCGCCGACGAAGTTGGGGTTGCCGGCGGCGAAGTCGGCGGGACGGCGCACGGCCAGGCCGATGATCCGCTCGCGGAATCCGGGGGCGAAGCGTTCGATCTGCGCGATGACCGCCCCGGTGGCGTCCCCGGTGTAGCCGTGCGGCACATGGGCGTAGCTCCACACCGGGTGGACGTCGCCGACGGAGCGCTGCGGGTCCGCCAGGTACTGCTGGCCGACCAGGACGAACGGCCGCCGCGGCATCCGCCCGGCGGCGACGGCGCGCTCGGCGGCCGCGAGCTCGGCGAAGCCCCCGCCGAGGTGGACGGTGCCGGCGCGGCGGGCGGCTTCGGCCGTCCAGGGCACGCCGCCCTCGACGGCGAAGTCGACCTTGAACGCCCCGGGTCCGTGGCGGAAGCGGCGGTAGGCGCGGGCGGTCCGGGCCGGCAGCCGGTCGCCGAGGAGATCGGCGACCGCGCCGGGGGCGAGGTCGTACAGGACGAGGTCGGCGGGCGGGATCCGGTCGGCCGAGCGGACCCGCACCCCGGTCTCGACCGTGCCGCCCAGCTCGGTGAGCAGCGCGACCAGCGCCCGGGTGATCGCCCCCGAGCCCCCGGCGGCCACCGCCCAGCCGTACCGGTGCCCGGAGGTCAGCAGCCCGAGCCCGATCGCGGCGCTCAGCGGCCGGTGCAGCGGCTGGAACGCGTGCGCCGCCGCCCCGCCGAACAGCGCCCGCGCCCGCTCGTCGGAGAACACCCGGGCCAGGGCCGAGGCCGGGAGCAGCGCGGGCAGCCCGAACCGGGAGAGCAGCACCGGGTGACGGGGGAGGCGCAGCAGCGGGCCCATGAGGGCGGGGGCGAGCCGGTCGTACTCCTCGACCGGCCGCCCGAACAGCTGCCGCCACCGCCGGCCGTCGACGCCGCCCAGCGCGTCGGCGGTGTCGGCGACCGACCGGTACAGGGCCCCGGCCGTGCCGTCGTCCAGCGGGTGCGCGCAGTCGACCTCCGGCAGCCGGAACTCCAGTCCGAACCGCTCCAGCCCCAGACCGCGCAGGAACGGCGAGCCGACGGTCATCGGGTGGACGGCCGAGCAGTGGTCGTGCAGCAGCCCGGGCACGATCGCCTCGCCGCTGCGCGCCCCGCCGCCCGCCTCCCCGGCGGCCTCCAGCACGGTCACCCGCAGCCCGGCCCGGGCCAGCCGGACGGCGGCGGCGAGCCCGTTGGGCCCACCGCCCACGACCACGGCGGTACTCATGGGCCCAGCATCCCGCACCCGTCCGTGCTCAGCGCTGCGGCAGCTCGCACCCGTCCGGCCCGCAGGCCCCGGCGGCGTTCTCCGCGCCGACCGGCGTCAGCACCGTGCGGCTCTCCCAGGCCTGCTCCAGCGCCGCCGTGAAGGTGTCGGCCGGCTGCGCGCCCGAGACCCCGAGCCGGCGGTCGAACACGAAGAACGGCACGCCGGTGGCGCCCATCGCGCTCGCCGTCGCCTCGTCCTCGCGCACCGCGTCCGCGTACGCCTGCCGGTCGGCCAGCACCCGCGCCGCCTGCGCGCCGTCCAGCCCCGCCTCGATGGCCAGCTCCACCAGCCGCCCCGGCGCGAACGCGGACGCCTCCTCGGCGAAGTTGGCCCGGTAGAGCAGGTCCAGCAGCGCCGCCTGCCGCCCGTGCTCGGCGGCGAAGTGCAGCATCCGGTGCATGTCGAAGGAGTTCGCGGCGTCCCGCCCCGCACGGACGTACGCCAGCCCCTCGGCCTGCGCGTTGTCGGCGATCCCCTGCTCGGCCGCCTCCGCCTGCTCCAGGCCCATCCCGTACTTGGCGGCGAGCAGCGGCACCACCGGCCGCGCCTGGTGCGGCGCCCGGGGGTCGAGCTCGAACGACCGGTGCACGACCTCGACGTCACCGCGGTGCGGGAAGCGCTCCAGAGCCCGTTCGAAGCGCGCCTTGCCGATGTAGCACCACGGGCAGTTGATGTCGCTCCAGATCTCGACGCGCACGGCGCTGCTCCCGTCCTTCCGGCCCGTGCGGGTCCTTCCCGCACACCTCCAGGGCGCAACACCGTCGGCCGGGTGAATATTTCTGCCGGTGAACCATTCACCCTCCGCCGGGCTGCGGGCTACAGACAGAGCCAGCAGTAGAGGTCCTCGCCCGCCGCCCGGGCGCGGCGCGCCAGCCCGGACAGCTCCTGGACCAGCGGGCGCAGGCCCTCGCCGTCCGCGCCGGGCAGTTCCTCGGCGGTCGCCGCCCACGGGGCGGCGACCTCGGCGAGACCGGCCTCCGGGAGCTCCGCCAGGGTGTCCCGCACCGGCCGGCCGAGCCGCATCACCCAGGGCCCGGTCGCCCAGGGGTCGTCCTCGTCCGCGGGCCCCTCCCGGCCGGGCGGCGGCGTGGTCGGCCACACCGGCGTTCCGCCGACCAGGTCGACCGCCCACTCCACCCGCCGCACGACGGCGATCAGCTGCCCCAGGACGACATCCGGGTCCACCCCCTTGGCCTCGACCCCGTCGAACACCGCCCCCGCGCCCCCGACCAGCGGCCCGCCCTCGGCATCGTGGAGCGCGGCGAGGACGGCGGCGTCGTCGGCCGCGCGGAAGTAGTCGGTCAGTACGCCCATGCCCGTGGTTCCTGTCTGATCGTCGGCGGTTCCGGTGCACCGGTAGTGGATCAGCTGCCACTGACATCGGCGAGCTGTCCGCCGAGTGCGTAGGCGTCGCCGTTGTACAGATGGGCGCCCTCGACCTGCGTGAAGCGCAGGGCCTCACCGGTGCCCAGCCGGTCGCTCACCAGATCCAGGACGGCCCCGGAGACGGTGAGCGCCGCAATGGGGCTGTACGGGGTCCTCGGTGCCGTCGCGAGCCTCCGCATCAAGGCCTGGCGACCCGGTGCCCGGGAATCGTGCGGGCCGGTGAAGACCGCCAGGCCGAGCGGAGGCCTGGTCCCGGCGGGGAGCGCGGACATGGCCTGCCACACCCGCACGATCGCGCGCCCGACGGCCGCCAACGGATCCCGCTCGCCGGTGAGGGTCACCTGGAGTGCGGTGTCGAGGTCGAGCACCGTGCCGTCGGCCTCGGGGTCGGCCGCGAGGTCGACCAGGATCTCCGTCACGACGGACTTCGCGGTGCGGACGTCCGCGCCTCTCAGCTGGAAGAGCAGGTGGACCGCCTTGCGGTCCGACGAGTCGCCGGTGAGCCGGGACAGTTGCTCGAAAGCCGTGCGTTGATCCTCCGGAACGTCCTCACCGGGCGGCCGGCCGTCGAGTTCCAGCCGGAGGCGCTCAAGGAATCCCGCCTCGTCCTCGCGGTTGTCGTCCCGGCGGAGGGCGGCGAGCACGGTGTCCACCACCGTGGCCAGGTCGTCGAAGCCGCGTACGCGGACCAGCAGCGCCGTGAGCGGTGTCGCGAGGGTGAAGGCGGCGTAGCGGACCAGCGGGAGCAGGACGGGCCGCTCGAAGTCCACCCAGGTGCGGACCTCCGCGGGTGAGCGGAAGCGGTCGGTGAACCCGTGGTCGAGGTGCTGGACGGCGCTCTCCACCGCGGAGCGGTAGTGCGTCAGGAGCCGTTCGAGGGCCTGGTCGCGGTTGTCGGCGTGATCCTCGCGGAGGCCCACGGCGTACAGGGTGAGCAGTGAGTGGACCGACCAGCGGCCCCAGGCCGAGCCGTAGCCGACGAGGTGGGTGTCGGCCAGGGCCGACAGGAGGATCCCGGTCTCCCGGGCGTCGAGGTCGGCGAGGCGGGCCGCGGCCTCCGTGGTCAGATCGGGGTGGGGGAACACCGAGAGCAGCCGGAAGAGTCGCGCCTGGTCGCCCGGGAGCTGTCGGTACGAGATGTCGAACGCCGTTCGCACGCTCTGTTCGTCGCGGCGGATCAGGTCGAGCCGCCGCCGGGGATCGGTCAGCTGCTCGACCAGCGATGCCACCGGGCGGGAGGGGGTCTGGGCCAGCTGTCCGGCGCAGAGGGTCAGCGCCAGCGGCAGCCTGCCGCACAGCTCCGCCAGCGCCCGGGCCTGGTCGGGGGCGTCGGCGATCCGGGTGTCGTGGCCCAGACGCTTCCGGAGGCGGTTCTCCAGGAGCCGGACCGAGGCCTCGGCGGTCAGCACCCCCACCTCGAACAGCCGGGCATCGAGCGACAGGACGCTCCGCGAGCTGACGAGGACGCTGACGGCGCCGTCGGTCGGGAGCAGCGGTGCCACCTGGGCGGCGCTCGCCGCGTTGTCGAGGACCATGAGGACGGGCCCGAACTCCCGGGTGTACCGGGCAAGGGCGGCCCGGTGGACGAGGAGCCGGTACTGGTGGTCGGCCGGGATGGCGTCCTGGTTGGTGTCGAGGGAGCGGAGGAGGAGCTCCACGGCCTTCTCGGTGGTGAGCGCCTCACCGCTCCGGTTGCCCGCCAGGTCGAGGTACAGGACTCCGCCGGGATACCACCCGAACGCCAGGACCCGTTCGGCGGCCTGGAGGACGAGCTCCGTCTTTCCGACGCCCGGAAGGCCGGAGACCACGGCCGCACGGGTGGCGTCGGTGCCGGGCTCGGCGGGCGTCAGGAAGCTGATCAGTTCGCCGAGTTCCACCGCACGACCGGTGAACGCGCGGGACGCGGCCGGGAGGGTCTGCAGGGGGATGCGTCGCGACGGCGGGATCCTGATGATTCCGGCCTGGACGAGGGCTTCCTCCTCGGCGATGCCGTTCCGCGGCCCCGGCGCGGCGAGGGCCTCCGCCACGTCCGCGGCGAGGTTGCGGGCGGCCAGCTGGACCGGCACACGCGGCAGCCGCCGGGCCAGTCGCCGCAGGGCCCGTTCCACCGCGGGGTCCGCCGCGTCGTGCTCCGGGCCCAGCCACCTCCGCAGCTCGTCCACCACCTCGTCGGTGTCGAGCGCTCCGAGCCGGACGACCCGGGCCCCCGTCGGGGGCCGCCAGGAGCCGATGGATTCGGTCGTGACGACGACGCATCCCCGGCCGTGCCGGGGGAGGAAGAACGGTAGCTCGCTGTCGCTGGCCCAGGCGCCCCGGGGGACGTCGTCGAGGACGACGAGCCAGTCCTGATGCCGTGCCAGCTGCCGCCACAGCGGAGCGAGGGAGGATTCGTCGAGCAGGGCGCCGGCCGGGCCGACGGCCTGCCAGAGCCGCGACAGTCCCGTCCGCAGCGTGCCGGGCCGGCGGGCGTCGATCCAGTGGACGAACGGATGCGACCCGCCGAAGGCGCCGACGTACTCCTGGACGAGCCGCCGGCGTCCCGTCCCGAGCGCGCCGGTGAGGATCACCAGGTCGGGGAGGCCCGGCCGGGTCACCGTCCGGGTGGGGGAGAAGGCCTCCGCCAGCTCCGCCAGTGCGCCGCGCCGGCCGATCATGACCGGGGGATCGGGCGGGCTCTGGACGGGCGGCACCGGGACCAGCCGGTCGGGTCTGAGGGCGGGGCTGGTCGGTGCGCCCGGTGCGGCCGCCGGGACCGTGGGCGCCGTACGGGCCGCCGCGCCGTCCCGCGCCGACCGCTCCAGCGCCGACCGCTCCAGCGCCGAGGCCAGTCGCGCGGCGTCCTCCGCGTGCCGGCCACCGGCGCCCGCCAGGACCTCCACCGCGACCTCCGCGAAGACCCGGCTCCGCTCCGACAGCGCCGACGGCGGCGCACCGTCCCCGCCGACCGTGGCCAGGGCGCGGAAGTCGAGCGTCCCGCCGAAGGTCGCGGCGACCCGGCCGGACACCTTGGCGAGGAGCGCCAGCACGTCCACCGACTCGGTACGGCTCAGCTCGGTGAGCAGCTCCGCCCGCACGCCGCTCCGGAAGGCGTAGATCTGCTCGTCCGGGTCCCCGGCGGCCGCGCCGGGCGGTTCGAGCAGGCCGGAGACGAACAGTTCCGCGAGGTCCGTCTGCCCGGACTCGGGGACGGCGGCCTGCTGGACCAGCCGCATCACCGGCAGGCTCAGCGGCGCCGCCGCCAGGTGGCAGGCGAGCCGGTAGGCCGTCGGGGAGCTGCCGGCCCGGAAGCGGGCGACGCGCTCGGCGGGCGTGGCCGGGCCCTCGGCGTGGCCGGCCGGCCGCTGCGGGCGCGGCACGCCGCCGAGCGGGGCGGCCAGCATCGGCGTCCAGCCGCAGGCACGGCCGGCGGTGAGCCGGGCCCACGGGGCGAGCCAGTCGGCGTCGACCTCCAGGACCGGCAGCCAGCGCACCCGGGCCCGTTCGGCGGCGCCCCGGGCGCCGCGCGGGATGCCGGGCAGCGCGGCCTCCGAGCGGAACACCGGGACCGGCCGGCCCGTGTCGGAGGCGCGCGCCTCCACCGGGGCGGTGCGCAGCGCGGTGCGGTGCCACAGCCGCCGGGGCAGCACCTGCAGCGCCGCGGCCGGACGGGTGGCCGCGGTGGCGGCCAGGAAGCCGGGCAGCTCCTCCCCGTACCAGGCCGGGCCGACGCCGTCGGTGAGGACGAGCAGGATCCGGCGGCCGGTCGGGTCCAGGAGCGGGCGGAACCAGCCGGAGCGGGGGACGGGGGGCACGGCCGGGCTGTGGCGGCGGAGTGGGGCGAGCGCGGGGGCGTCCAGGTCCGTCCGCAGCGACCAGCGGCGGACGTCGGCGAAGGCGCCGTGCCGCTCCAGCAGGGTGCCCAGCTCATCGGCGAGCCGGTGCCAGACGGCCATCGTGGCGCCGGTGTCGACCAGCAGGTCGACCGAGAAGTACGGCTCCCGGGCGGGCCGCCAGGCCGGGAGCAGGATGCCGGTCTCGGCGGTGGCCTCGGCGGTCGCCTCCTCGTCGAGGGCGGCCCGCCCGGGGGCGTCGGCCGGCCGTCTCAGCGGGCGCAGCGCCCGGGCGAGGTCCAGCGAGCCGTCGAGCGCGCGGGGGCGGGTGACCCGGACGGTCCGCCCGCCGGGTGCGGCGGCGCCGCCCGGGCCGGGGGAGCCGGCGCGGGAGTGCAGCGCGGCCCGGGGGCCGCCGGCCTCCCGCCGGCG
>NZ_JBHYUU010000222.1:0-11722 GCF_042749955.1 Kitasatospora sp. NPDC059462
CGACACGCTAGTAGGGCGGCCTTCACCGTTGACGTGCGGTCAGGCGGCCGGGGCCGCCCGTCCGGTCAGTTCCAGTCGAACTCCTGCGGGTCCGGGCCGATCCGGGTGCCGGTGGCGATGCCGGCGATCGCGGCGAGGTCCTCGGCGTCCAGCTCGAAGCCGGCGACGTCCAGGTTCTCCTTGATCCGCGACGGGGTGACCGACTTCGGGATCGCGATGACGTCGTTCTGCAGGTGCCAGCGGAGCACCACCTGGGCGACGGTGCGGCCGTGCTTGGCGGCGATCCGGGCCAGCTCCGGCTCGGAGAGCAGCTCCTTGCCCTGGCCGAGCGGGCTCCACGCCTCGGTGGCGATGCCGTGCCGCGCGTGGAAGGCGCGCAGCTCCTCCTGCGGGAAGTACGGGTGCAGCTCGACCTGGTTGAGCGCCGGGAGGAGCGAGGACTCCTCGGCGATCCGGGCGAGCTGCTCGGTGCCGAAGTTGGAGACGCCGACCGAGCGCACCCGGCCGTCGGCCTTCAGCTGCTCCAGCGCCTTCCAGACGTTGAGGTAGCTGCCGTGCATCGGGCGCGGCCAGTGGATGAGGTAGAGGTCGAGGTGGTCCAGGCCGAGCCGGTCCAGGGAGGCGTCGAACTCGCGCAGCACCGCGTCGCGGCCCTGCTCGCCGGACCAGTCGCGGGTGCCGGAGTTCCACAGCTTGGTGGTGATGTAGAGGTCCTCGCGGGCGACGCCGCCGGCCAGGGCCTCGGCGATCGCCTTGCCGGTGCCGGACTCGTTCTCGTAGATCGCGGCGGTGTCGATCGAGCGGTAGCCGGCCTCGATCGCGGCACGGACGGCGGCGGTGGCCTCCGCGTCCGGCACCTGCCAGACCCCGAAGCCGAGCTGCGGGATCCGGGTGCCGTCGTTCAGCGTGACAGTGGGGATGTTGCTCACGGAAGGGGTGCCCTCTCCTGGTCGCGTGTCGTTCCGATGGGCAACCGGTGCGGTGGCCGGAAATGTTCCCCGTCCGGGAAAATTTTCTGACGCTTCCTACCGGCGCGCGCATAACACTACGACGTCGGCCGGGTGCCGGGAAAACCTGTTGCGCAGGTCACATCCGAGTTGGCACGCTCACTGCCATGACCTCCTGACGACCCACGGCCGTGACCATACCGGCCGTCCTCCGCACCCTCCGCCCGTACCGCCCCGCAACGGAGCGTCATGCCGCTCAAAACCCTCCCCCTGGCCGATCCCGGCCTCCCCGACCTCTCCTCCCCGCTCGCCCTCCTGCGCTGGCTCCAGCGCGGCCAGCGGCGCGGGCAGGTGCTCGCCACCTGCTGGTCGCTGCTGGAGATGGGCAGCCAGGCCGCCCTTCCGGTGGTGGTCGGCCTCGGCGTCCAGGCCGTCGTCGACGGCGACACCGGCGCCCTGTGGCGGGCCGGCGGGCTCGCCCTGGTCCTGGTCGCGCTGTCCGCGCTCGCCACCGTGCTGCTGCACCGTCAGGCGGTCTGGAACTGGATCCACGCCGTCTGCCAGGTCCGCCAGCTGGTCGCCCGGCAGGCCTCCGACCTCGGCTCCGGGCTGTCCCGGCGGATCGCCACCGGCGAGATCGTCGCGGTCGGCAGCGGGGACGTCGAGAAGATCGGCTGGTACGTCGAACTCGTCGCCCGGGTGCGCGGGTCGGTCGCCGTCTGGCTGGCGGTCGGCGTCGCGGTGCTGGCCGTCGAACCGGTGCTCGGGCTGGCGGTGCTGCTCGGGGTGCCCGTGCTCGCCGCCTCGGTCTGGCCGCTGCTCGGACCGCTCGAACGCCGCTACACCGAGCAGCGCACCCTCGGCGGCAGGGCCACCGAGCTCGCCGCCGACACGGTGGCCGGGCTGCGGGTGCTGCGCGGCATCGGCGGCGAGGAGCTCTTCCTCGACCGCTACCGGGCGGCGTCCCAGAAGGTCCGCGCGGCGGCCGTCCGCTCGGCCCGGGTCTGGTCCCTGATGCACGCCCAGCAGGTGCTGCTGCCCGGGCTCTTCGTGGTCGGCGTCACCTGGTACGGCGCCCACCTCGCGGCCGACGGGCGGATCTCGGTCGGCACCCTGGTGGCGGTCTACGGCGCCACCGTGTTCCTCGCCGCGCCGCTGCGGGTCCTCGGCGAGGCGGCGCACGCCTGGAGCGTGGCCCGGGTCTCCGCCGGGCGCGCCGTGCGGGTGCTCGCGCTGGCCCGGACGGAGGGCCCCGGGGCCGGCTCGCTCGCCGACCCGGCGCGCTCCGACCTGTTCGACCCGGTCACCGGACTGACCGCCCGGGCCGGTGAACTGACCGCCGTGGTCTGCGGCGACCCGGACTTCGCCGGCGCGCTCGCCGAACGGCTCGGCGGGCACGTCCCGGCGGGCGACGACGAGCGGCCGGAACCCTCCGTACGGCTCGGCGGCACCGAGCTGGATGCCGTCCCGAGGGCCGAGGCGCGGGCCGCGGTGCTGGTGCACGACAAGGAACCGGTGCTGCTCTCCGGCACCCTGGCGGCGCTGTTCGACATCCCCGCCTCCGGCCGGGTCGACCCGTGGGAGGCGCTCGCCGCCGCCCGTGCGCAGGACGTGCTCGACGCCCTGGCGGACGGCGCGCCGCCGGTGGACCCGCGGGCCGGCGCGGCAGCGGCAGCGGCACCGGCAGCGGACGCGCGGAACGTGATGGCGGCGAAGATCACCGAGCGGGGGCGGTCGCTGTCGGGCGGCCAGCGGCAGCGGCTGGCGCTGGCCCGGTCGCTGCTCGCCGACCCGCCGGTGCTCGTGCTGGACGAGCCGACCAGCGCGGTCGACGCGCACACCGAGTCCCGGATCGCCGCCGGGCTGCGGAAGAACCGCGAGGGGCGCACCACGGTGGTCTTCGCCACCAGCCCGCTGCTGCTCGACCGGGCGGACCGGGTGGTGCTGATCCGGGACGGCCGGGTGGCCGCGAGCGGCGTCCACCGTGAGCTGATGCGCGGTGAGCCGGCCTACCGGGCGGTGGTCACCCGCACCGAGGGCCCGGTCCCGGCGGGGGACCGGGCGGCGCGGCCCGCCACCACCCGGACCGCGACCACCCGGCCCGCCACCGCCCGGCCCGCCGCCGGCACCCGGACCGAGTCGAGGAGTGAGGCATGAAGCCCCCCGAACACCACGAGCAGGGACCGGCCACCACCCTGCCGGTCGGCTCCCCGGCCGCCGTACGCGGCTATCTGCGGGTGCTGGCCCGCCGTCACCGCGGCGCCTTCTCGGCGGTGGTCGGGCTGCACGCGGTGGCCACGGTGGCCGGCCTGGTCGGCCCCTGGGTGCTCGGCACGCTCGTCGAGTCGCTCGCCACCGGCACCGCGGAGTCCGCCATCACGGTCGCCGTGGCGTGGTACCTGCTGGCGCTCGCGGTGCAGTCCGCCTTCACCTGGGGGTCGCGGCTGCGCGGCGCGGTGCTCGGCGAACGGGTGCTGGCCGACCTGCGGGAGGACTTCCTGGTCCGCTCGGTGGCGCTGCCGACCGGCGTCCTGGAGCGGGCCGGGACGGGGGACCTGGTCTCCCGGGGCACCACCGACATCGACCGGCTGGACAAGTCGGTGCGCGAGGCGGTGCCGGAGCTGGCCGTGGCGATCGTCTCGCTGGTGCTGGTGTTCGGCGCGCTGGTGGTCACCTCGCCGCTGCTCGCCCTCACCTCGCTGATCGGCCTGCCGCTGCTGCTGGTCTCCTCCCGCTGGTACTTCCGGCGCGCCCCGCAGTCCTACCACAAGGAGTCGGCGGGGTACGCGGCCGCGAACTCCGTCCTGGCCGAGACGGTCGACGCCGGCCGGACGGTCGAGGCGCTGCGGCTGGGCGGGCAGCGGCTGCGGCTGACCGACCTCAAGCTGGCGCAGTGGATCGCCTGGGAGCGGTACACCCTCTGGCTGCGCTCGCTCTGGTTCCCGACCATCGACGTGGCGTACACCCTGGCCGTGCTCGGTCCGCTGGTGCTCGGCGGGCTGCTCGCCCTGCGGGGCTCGGTCACCGTGGGCCAGCTGACCACCGGGGTGCTCTACGCCCAGGCCCTGGTGGCGCCGGTCGACCGGATCCTGCGCTGGTGCGACGAACTCCAGATCGGCGAGGCCTCGCTGGCCCGGCTGGTCGGCGTGCACGAGGTGCCGCGGGCGGAGGGCGACGACGGGGAGCGGCCGAGCGGGCGGCGGGTCGAGGCACGGGACGTCGGCTTCGGCTACCGGGAGGGCGCCGACGTGCTGCACGGCATCAGCCTGGACGTCGCGCCCGGCAGCCGGGTGGCGCTGGTCGGGCCGTCCGGGGCGGGCAAGTCCACCCTGGGCCGGCTGCTCGCCGGGATCTACGCGCCGGGCCGGGGCAGTGTGACCCTCGGCGGGGCGGCGCTGTCGCGGATGCCGGCCGAGCGGGTGCGGGCCGAGGTCGCGCTGGTCAACCAGGAGCACCACGTCTTCGTCGGGACGCTGCGCGACAACCTGCGGCTGGCCGCGCCGGGCGCCGACGACGCCGAGCTGCGCCGGGCCCTGGACGCGGTGGACGCCGGGGGCTGGGCGGACGCGCTGCCGGCCGGGCTGGACACCGAGGTCGGCTCCGGCGGCACCGCCCTGACCCCGCCGCAGGCCCAGCAGCTGGCGCTGGCCCGGCTGGTGCTGGCCGATCCGCACACCCTCGTGCTGGACGAGGCCACCTCGTTGCTGGACCCGAGGGCCGCCCGGCACCTGGAGCGTTCGCTCGCCCGGGTCCTGGAGGGCCGGACGGTGATCGCCATCGCGCACCGGCTGCACACCGCCCACGACGCGGACGTGATCGCGGTGGTCGAGGGCGGACGGATCAGCGAGTACGGCAGTCACCCCGAGCTGGTGGCGGCGGGCGGCCCGTACGCGGCCCTCTGGCGCTCCTGGCGGGACGAACACTGACGAGGCCTGACGGAAGCCGACGGAAGGTGACAAGGGGTGAACCCGCGCGGGGCGAAATCGCCCCGTGTGGGGCGCCCCCGGCCGCGTATCCGGGCAAATGTCCTCATTCGGCCCCAGAATGCTCGGGTGACCAAGATTTCGGACTCCTCGGGTACCAGGCGCAGTGAGATCGGTGGGATTCCCACCCGCTACATCGGGATCGGCGTCATCGTCGTCCTCGCGGTCTGGTTCCTGTTCGCCAACCTCGACAAGGTGAAGATCCAGTTCTGGGTGTTCACCGTGACCGCCCCGCTCTGGATCGCCCTGCTGGCCACGCTGATCGCCGGCGTGGCACTCGGCTGGCTGCTGAAGGGCCGGCGCGGGAAGTGACCGCCGCCGAGCCGCCCGCCGCCGAGCCGCCCGCCGCGCCCGGGCCCGGGCCCGGCGGCTTCACGCCGCTGATCGAGTTACGCGGGGTCAACAAGCACTTCGGCGCCCTGCACGTGCTGCAGGACATCGAGCTGACCGTCGGCCGGGGCGAGGTCGTGGTGGTGATCGGCCCCTCCGGCTCCGGGAAGTCCACGCTCTGCCGGGCCATCAACCGGCTGGAGCCGGTGGAGTCGGGCTCCATCCTGATCGACGGCCGGCCCCTGCCCGAGGAGGGCAAGGGGCTGGCCCGGCTGCGCGCCGAGGTCGGGATGGTGTTCCAGTCCTTCAACCTGTTCGCCCACAAGACGGTGCTGCAGAACGTCTCGCTGGCGCAGGTGAAGGTGCGCGGACGCTCCAGGGCGGAGGCGGACGCCAAGTCCCGGGCCCTGCTGGAGCGGGTCGGGCTGGCCGCGCAGGCCGACAAGTACCCGGCCCAGCTCTCCGGCGGCCAGCAGCAGCGCGTCGCGATCGCCCGGGCGCTGGCGATGGACCCCAAGGCGCTGCTCTTCGACGAGCCGACCTCGGCGCTCGACCCCGAGATGATCAACGAGGTGCTGGACGTGATGCGCCGGCTGGCGCACGAGGGCATGACGATGGTCGTCGTCACCCATGAGATGGGCTTCGCCCGGGCCTCCGCCAACCGGGTGGTTTTCATGGCCGACGGCCGGATCGTCGAGGACCGCGCCCCGGAGGAGTTCTTCGGCGCCCCGGAGAGCGAACGGGCCCGGGACTTTCTCTCCAAGATCCTGAAGCACTGAGGCCCGGCCCGTGAAGAAGATCGTGACCCTCGCGGCCGCGGCCCTGCTGCCGGCCCTGGTGCTGTCCGGCTGCGGCAAGCCCGGCACCCCGCCCCCCAAGGGGCCGCAGCCCAGCGCCCTGCCCGCCTACCAGGTGGCCGCCGGCGCCCCGGTGAGCGGCTCGCCGACCCTGGACGCCGCCCGCGACCGCGGGCACCTGGTGGTCGGCGCCAAGGAGGACCAGCCCTACCTGGGCCAGAAGAACCCGGCCACCGGGGAGTACTCCGGCTTCGACATCGAGATCGCCAAGATGGTCGCCGCCGACCTCGGCTTCGGCCCGGAGCGGATCGAGTTCAGGACCATCGCCTCCGCCAACCGCGAGACCGCGCTGCAGAACGGCCAGGTCGACTACTACGTCGGCACCTACACCATCAACGACAACCGCAAGAAGCTGGTCGGCTTCGCCGGGCCGTACTTCCTGGCCGGGCAGTCGCTGCTGGTGCGCCGGAACAACAAGGACATCACCGGCCCGCAGGACCTGGACGGCAAGAAGGTCTGCTCGGCCGCCGGCTCCACCCCGTACCAGCGGATCCAGAAGCAGTACCCGAAGGCGCACCTGATCGGCTACGACACCTACTCGGCCTGCGTGGACAACCTGATCACCTCCCAGGTGGACACCGTCACCACGGACAACACCATCCTCATGGGCTACGCGGCCAAGGTGCCGGACGAGCTCAAGGTGGTCGGTCAGCCGTTCTCCCAGGAGCCGTACGGGATCGGCACGCCGAAGAACGACACCGTGCTGCGCGGCGCGCTCAACGACGCGCTGGCGCACCACGAGCAGAACGGCGACTGGAAGAAGGCCTACGACGCGACCCTCGGCCTGTCCGGGGTGCCCGCGCCCGCCCCGCCGCCGATCGACCGGTACTGAGGAGGGGCCGGGCTGTGAAGACGCTGACCGACAACTGGTCGACCTACTGGGACGGTTTCCTCGGCACCCTCTCGCTGTTCGCGGTGAGCGCCGTGCTGTCGCTGGCGCTCGGGGTGCTGATGGCGAGCTTCCGGGTCTCGCCGGTGCGACCGCTGCGCGCGTTCGGCACCACCTGGGTGACCCTGCTGCGCAACACCCCGCTGACCCTGCTGTTCTTCATCGTGGTGCTGGGCCTGCCGCGGTTCGACATCACCCTGCCGTTCTTCACCTTCGCGGTGCTCGCGCTCGGCTGCTACACCTCCGCGTTCGTCTGCGAGGCCATGCGCTCGGGCGTGAACACCGTGCCCGTCGGGCAGGGCGAGGCGGCGCGCAGCCTGGGCATGACCTTCGGCCAGACGATGGGGCTGGTGGTGCTGCCGCAGGCGTACCGTTCGGTGGTCGCCCCGATCGGCAGTGTGATGATCGCTCTGGCGAAGAACACGGCGATCGCCGGCTCGTTCAGCGTCACCGAACTGCTCGGCACCTACCGGACCATCAACGAACTGGGCTACAGCATCGTGTGGACCTTCGTCTGGATCGCCGTGGGCTACCTGATCATCACCCTGACCATCAGCGCCGTGTTCAACCTCATGGAACGACGACTGGCGGTGTCGCGATGACGGCGGAATCCTCGGCGCTCTACGACGTCCCCGGCCCGAAGGCGCTCGCCCGGCACCGGCTGTACGGCGGGATCGCGCTGCTGGCGATCGCCGCGCTGCTCGGCTGGATCGTCTACATGCTCTTCCACACCCACCAGTTCACCGCGGCCAAGTGGACCGCCTTCCAGTACCAGGGCGTCCAGGACCTGCTGCTGAACGGGCTCGCCAACACCCTCAAGGCCTTCGGCTGGACGGTGCTCTTCGCCCTGCCGTTCGGCGCGCTGCTCGCGGTGGGGCGGCTGTCCGACCACCGGGCGGTGCGCTGGGTGTCCACCCTCGTGGTGGAGTTCTTCCGGGCCATGCCGCTGCTGGTGATGATCTTCTTCATCTTCGTCGCCCTCAAGGTCGCCCCGCTCTGGGCGCTGGTCGCCGGGCTGGTGCTCTACAACGGCTCGGTGCTCGCCGAGGTGTTCCGGGCCGGGGTGCTGGCGGTGCCCGGCGGCCAGCGGGAGGCGGCCTTCGCGCTGGGCATGCGCAAGTCCCAGGTGATGACGTACGTGCTGGTGCCGCAGGCCTGCCGGGCGATGCTGCCGGCGATCATCAGCCAGCTGGTGGTGGCGCTCAAGGACACCTCGCTGGGCTTCCTGATCACCTACGAGGAGTTCCTGCACGCCGGCAAGCTGATCGCCACCAACCTCGACTACGACCTGCCGTTCATCCCGGTGGTCATGGTGATCGCGCCGGTCTACATCGGCATGTGCCTGCTGCTCTCCTGGTTCGCCCACTGGGTCGAGCGGCGCAGCCGGCGCAGCCCGAGCGCGCGCGGCGGGGCCCCGGTGGCGCCGGCCGAGGTGTCGATGGGCGTACCGCCGTCCGCCCGGATGTGACCGCACGGGGCCCACGGGGACGGACGGTTCAGCCGTGAACCATAGGTGCAGCCGGGGTCTGGCTCGGTACCTCCAAACTCTGCTTATGATTTCCGGGCGTGCACGACGAAGCGGCGCGCCCGGGGACCGGCGTGCCCGAGCGACGGCGCACGACGGACCGCGACACGACGGCCGGGCGGAGGGACAGGGGAACCGGTGTTCGACTCACGGCACATCAGGACCTTCCACGAGGTCGTCCGGGCCGGCTCCTACTCGGCGGCCGCCCGCGAACTCGGCTACACCCAGCCCGCCATCACCCAGCAGATGAAGGCCCTGGAACGCACCGTCGGCCTGCCGCTGTTCACCCGGGCCGGGCGCGGGCTGCGCCTCACCGAGGCCGGCGAGACGCTCGCCCGGCACGCCGAACAGATCCTCGGCAGCCTCTCCGCCGCCCAGCAGCACCTGGCCGCGCTCGGCCGGCTGCGCGCCGGACGCGTCCGGGTCTGCGCCTTCCCCAGCGCCAACGCCACCCTGATACCGGAGGCGATGGCCAGGCTGCTCGCCGAGCACCCCGGCGTGCGGGTCGAACTCCTGGAGGCCGAACCGCCGGACTCGGTGCAGCGGCTGCTGCGCGGGGAGTGCGACATCGCGCTCGCCTTCCGCTACCCGGGAGCGCCCGCCGAGGTGCCGGACGGGCTGGACGAGATCCCGCTGATGGAGGACCTGCTGACCGTGCTGCTGCCGGTCGGCCACCCGCTCGGGCGCCGGCACGCCGTCCGGCTGGCCGACCTCGACGGCGAGCGCTGGATCGCCGGCTGCCCGCGCTGCCGGGCCAACCTGCTGCAGGTCTGCGCCGAACAGGGCTTCGCCCCGGACATCGTCTTCTCCACCGACGACAACCTCGCCGTGCAGAGCCTGGTGGCCGCCGGGGTCGGGATCGCGCTGATGCCCGCCCTGGTGCTCTCCTTCATGTGCCACCGCAAGGTCACCGGCCGGGCCGTCGAGCCGCACCTGCGGCGCGAGGTCAGCGCGTACGTGCTCCGCGAGCACCGGCGGATTCCGGCGACCGCGCTGGTCCTGGACCACCTGCGGCAGGCCGCCGCGGCGCGGGTGGGCTGCTGAGCACCGCTCATCGATAAGCGGTGGTTGGGGGAGAGCGAAAGAACCCTCCTTGGACGTGATGGGTCGGCGGCGGCGAACCTGCTCCCATGACGACGTCTGCCACGGTCGGCGGCGGCCGGCTCACCGCGTGCATGACCGCCCTCGTCGGCGAGATCCGCGCGGTCGTGGACCGCGGCCTGCCCCCCGAACTCACCGCCTACCTGGTCGGCGAACGGCTCGCCCCGTACCTCGGCGACGGCGAGCTGCTCACCGCCGACCAGCGCGAGGGCGACCCCGAGCGCTACCGCCAGCACGTCCTGCACGCCGAGAGCGACGGCTCCTTCTCCGTCGTCGCCCTGGTCTGGCTGCCCGGCCAGCGCACCCCCGTCCACGACCACGTCTCCTGGTGCGTGGCCGGCGTCCACCAGGGCCAGGAGAGCGAGACCCGCTACCGGCTGGTCTCCGACGGACGCACCGCCCACCTCGTCGAGACCGAGCACGTGGTCGGCCCGGCCGGCACCATCGCCGCCTTCGCCCCGCCCGGCGACATCCACCAGGTGCGCAACGCCTGCGCCACCACCGCCATCTCCATCCACGTGTACGGCGCCGACGTCTCCCGGCTCGGCACCAGCATCCGGCGGGTCTACCGGCTGCCCGCCCCCGAACAGCGGTGAACCCCCGATGGCACTGACCCTCCGGGACCGCGCGGTCCGGCCCGCGCGCACCCGCACCCTGCCCCCGCTCGGCGGCAACGCCCCCGGCCTGCTGCTCGCCGCCCTCGGCGTCGCCGCCGCGCTCGCCGTCCACCGCGCCGTCCCGGCGGTACCCGGGCTCACCGCCGCCGTGGTGCTCGGCGTCGCCGCCGCCCACCTGCCCGGCCTGCGGCCGCTGGTGCGCGGCGTCGCCCGGCCCGGGCTCTCCACCGCCGGCAAGCGGCTGATGCGCCTGGGCATCGTGCTGCTCGGCCTCAAGCTGAGCCTCGACGACGTGCTCGGCCTCGGCTGGGCCACCGTCGCCATGGTGCTCGCCGTGGTCGCCGCCACCTTCACCGGCACCCTCTGGCTCGGGCGCCGGCTCGGCCTGCCCGGCGACCAGCCGCTGCTGGTCGCCACCGGCTACTCGATCTGCGGCGCCTCCGCGATCGGCGCGGTCAGCCAGGCCGCCGGCAGCGAGGAGGAGGACGTCGCCGCCTCGGTCGCCCTGGTCACCCTCTGCGGCACCCTGGCCATCGGCGTGCTGCCGCTGCTCCAGCACCCGCTCGGCCTGGACCCGGCCGGCTTCGGCCGGTGGGTCGGCGCCGGCGTGCACGACGTCGGGCAGGTGGTCGCCACCGCGCAGAGCGGCGGCCCGGGCGCGCTGCGCGAGGCGGTCCTGGTCAAGCTGATGCGGGTGGTCCTGCTCGCACCGCTGGTCGCCGGGGTCGCGGTGGCCGCGCGGCGCTCGCACCGGCGCGCCGGCACCACGCCGACGGCCGGCCGACGGCCGCCGCTGGTGCCGCTGTTCGTCGCCGGCTTCCTGGCGATGATCGTGCTGCGCAGCACCGGGGTCCTGCCCGAGCGGGCCCTCGCCCTCGCCGGGGACGCCCAGGAACTGCTGCTCGCGGCGGCGCTGTTCGGGCTCGGCAGCGCCGTCCACCTGCCGACCATGGTGCGCACCGGCGGCCGGATCGCGCTGCTCGGGCTCGGATCCTGGGTGGTGGTCGCCGGGGTCTCCTACGCCGGGGTGCTGGCCACCCGGTAAACGGCGGGCGTCCGGGCAGGGGCTGGACTATTGTCGGGCGGGTGGTCCGGCCGGTCGGCCGGCCCGTGCACCCGTGCACCCGTGTTCCCGAGCACCGCGGAGGAAGCCACCGCATGTCGACCGCACTGCCCGCCCGGGACGGCTCCGCGGCCGTCGTCACGCTCGACCGCCGCGAGGGCCCCTACGGGGAGGTGGCGCTGCGGCGGCGGGGCGCCACCTACGAGATCATCGCCAACGGCTGCTTCCTGATGGACACCGCCGACGGCCGCTCGGAGCGGCTGCTGGTCGGGGCGGCGCTGGAGGCACTGGAGCGGACCGCCCGGGCCCCCCCGGGGGGGTGCGGGGGGGGGGGGGGCGGGTAGCGAGCCCCCCCCCCCCCCCCCCCCCCGCGGGGGGGGGGTGGCCGGGGGGTGGGGGCGGGGGGCCGA
>NZ_JBHYUU010000223.1:0-11425 GCF_042749955.1 Kitasatospora sp. NPDC059462
TGCCGCGGGCGCCGGCTCCGCGGCGTCCGACCCGGTCATCGCCCAGCCGCCCGCGCCCACCAGCGCCAGGGTGCACACGCCTGCCGCGACGCCGATGGCGATGCGGCGGCGCCGGGCCCCGGCTCTCCCCTCCGGATCCTGCTCCTGCTCCTGCTTCCGCAGCTGGTCGTCCTGCACCGCGCCCACCCTGTTCGATCTTCGTTCGGATGGCGCGGATGCTAGCACCACGCACCGTCAGTCCCCCGGCCCCGGGGCGGCGCCGGAACCGCGCCGCAGTCCCGGCGCGAGCAGCGCGGTGACGGCCAGTGAGGCGGCGGCGGTCCCCGCCATGGCGGTGGCGGCCGAGGTCGCCTCCGCCAGCGCGCCCGCGGCCGCCGCGCCGACGCCCTGCAGCGCGAGCATCCCGGAGCCGTGCAGGCCGAGCGCCTGCCCGCTCAACTCGGGCGGCGTCAGCGCCACCAGCCGCTCCTGGAGCAGCAGTCCCGCCCCGTACCCGACGGTGGCCACCGCGACCAGTGCCGCCGCGAGCGGCAGCGCGGGCTCCAGCGCGAAGCCCAGGTACGGCGCGGCGAGCAGCGCGCAGAGCGGCACCACCACCTGCTCCCGACGGCGGGCCGGCAGCAGCCGTCCGGCGAGCACGTCCCCGGCCAGCATGCCGAGCGCCCCGGTGGCGAACAGCAGGCCGGCCGCGTCCGGGCGGTACGGGACGTAGAGCGACTCGACGCCGACGACCAGGCCGTTGGGCACCCACAGCGCCAGGTAGACGGTCCGGCGCGGCGCGGACGACCAGAGCCGGACGTCGGCCCGCCAGGTGCCGGCGACCGACGGCCGTCCGGCCGCCCGGGGCGGGCGGCGGAGCAGGCCGGCGCGGGCCGTGCCGGCGGACAGCAGGTGCAGGGCGGCGGCCGTGAGCAGCGCGCCGGACGGGGCGAGGGCGGCCACCAGCGCGCCGCCGAGCGCGAACCCGCCGATCTGGACCAGGCCCGCCGCCAGGCCGAGGGCGGAGCGCCCCAGCAGGTAGCCGTCACGGCCCAGCAGTTCCTGGAGCAGCCCGTAGCGCACTCCCCCGCCCGCCGCGCCGGCCACCCCGAGGGCGAGCAGCACCGGGAACAGCGCCGCCACCGGCAGCCCGGGCAGCGCCTGGAGGCCGGTGCCGAGGGCGAGCAGCAGGCCGAGGCCGGTCAGGGCGGCGCGCGGCGGGAGCCGGTCGGCGGCCGAGAGCACGGTGACCGCGCCGAGCAGTTGGGCGAACGCCGGGCCGAACATGGCGAGCGAGGCGAGCAGCGGCGAGTCGGTGCGCCGGTACACCAGCACGCCCAGCGCCAGTCCGGCGACCGTCTGGGCCGCCGTCTGGGCGGCGGAGTACAGGAACAGGGCGGTGAACCCGCGGTCGCGGAACAGCTCTCGGTAGGTGCGCATGCGGCGGAGTCTTTCCGCCGCGATCGGCACGGCGTTAGGTTTTCGCGCGGCGGCGAAACCTGACGGAGGGCGGGGGCATGGGGTGGTGGCGGCTGGACGCGGACACCCTCGCGGGGAGCCGGTTCGCGCTCTCCCCGCTGGCCGAGACGGTCGCCGCGCTGAAGACCCTGCACCACGGCGGCGGCGCCCACCCGGGCGAGCGGCGGTGGCTGGGCGCGGCACTCCCCCGCTACCGGGAGCGGCTGGCGGCCGACCCGGTGACCGCTGCCCTGGTCCGGGCCGCGCTCGGCCCGCGCTGGAACGCCACCTTCCTCACTCCGACGCCGGGCGCCGAGCAGCACCGCGCGGACGGGGCGCTGTTCGCCCGGGAGCTGGCGGAGGTCCGGGCGACGCCGCCCGCCGTCGCCCGGGCGGACCTGGCCGAGACCCTGGGCACCGCGCCCCCGCCCCTGCTGGAGCGCGACGACCTGGCCGGACGCGCCGCCGACCTGCTGGCCTGGGTGTGGGCGGAGACCGTGGAGCCGACGTGGGCCCGGCGCCGGCGGGTCATCGAGGCGGACGTGCTGGCCCGCACCGCCCGGCTCGGGGCGGGCGGCTGGGCGGACGCGCTGAGCGGTCTGCGCCCCGGGATGCGCTGGCTCGGCGGCGACCGGCTGGGGATCGGTCTCCGGGACGCCGGGCCGCAGCCGATGGACCTCACCGGCGTGCACCTGCTGTTCGTCCCGGTCACCCCGCAGCAGAGCTGGCTCTGCTGGGACGTGCCGCCGGTCGACGGGCGGCGGCGCGCGGCACCGGGCCGCCGGTACGCGGTGGTCTACCCGTGCTCGGGGGTGCTGGCCGAGGAGGACCGCCCCCCGGTGCCGCAGGCGCTGGCCGCCCTGCTGGGGCCCGGCCGCGCCGAGTTGCTCGCCCTGCTGGAGGCGCCGAAGACCACCAGTCAGCTGGTGGCCCTGACCCGGCTGCCGCTCGGGTCGGTGGGCCGCCACCTGCGGATCCTGCGCGAGTCCGGGCTCGCGCTGCGCCGCCGGGCCGGCCGTTCGGTGCTGTACCACCGCACCCCGGCGGGCCAGGTCCTCCTGGAGGCGGGGACGGGCCGGGGCGAGCGGTACTGAGCCCCCGCGCGCCGGGCGCCGGGCCGCCCACCCGCGCGCCCGCCGCCCGCCCCGCGCGCCCTCCCCTGCACCCCGCCCCCGCGCCCGCGCCCGGGTGGGGCTACTGCCCGCCCAGCGCCCGCGCCCGGACCGCGCGGCGCAGCGTGTCCAGCTGGTCCACCAGTCCGCGCCGGGTCGCCGCGGTGAGGTCCGGGTCGGCCAGACAGGCCTCGGCCGCCCGCACCGTCCGCCCGGTCGCGGCGAAGGCGGGGAAGCCCTCCCTGGTGAGGACCCGGGCCAGGGCGGGGCCGCGGCGGGCGGCGGCCGGCCCCAGTTCCTCGAAGTAGCGCGCGACCAGCCCGTCCAGCAGCTGCGCCTGCTCGGGCTGCCAGAGACCGGCGGCGGTGGCGGACGCCAGGTAGTTGGAGAGGTCGCCGTGGAACAGCGCCCGCCAGGCGGCCTCCTTGGCCGCCGGGTCGGGCAGCGCGGCGCGGCAGCGGGCGGCGCCCTCCTCGCTGGTGTCGCTGGGGTCGGCGGCCAGCTCGGCGGCGATCTCCGGCTCGCCCGCCGCGCCGAGCACGCACAGCCGCAGCAGCAGGTGCCAGCGCAGGTCCGGGTCGAGCGCCGGTCCGCCGGGCACCGTCCCGGCCGCCAGCCAGTCGCGGAGTTCGGCGGCCTGCGACGCGTCGGCGGCGGCGATCGCCCCGCGGACGGCCACCAGACGCAGGCCGGTGCGGTCGGGCTCGCCCCCGGTGCGGCGCAGCAGGGCCCGGCAGACCTGCGCCAGTACGGCCAGCGCCGCCGGACGGCCGGCGGGCGGCACGGCGCGGTCCGCGACGAAGGTGCGGGCGAAGGAGAGCACCGCGTCCACCAGGTGCACCGAGGTCTCGCCGGGCAGGTGGGCCGCGACCAGCTCCAGGTACGCGCCCGGCGCGAGCTCGCCGTCCAGCACCTGGTCCCGGGCGGAGCCCCAGAGCACGGCCCGGGCCAGCTCCTCGGGCACGGCGCCGAGCGAGGAGCGCACGGTCCGCCAGGAGCCGGGGTCGAGCCGGATCTTGGCGAAGCCGAGGTCGGTGTCATTGGGCAGCGTCAGCTCGGCGCCGTTCACCGGTGCCCCGGTGCCGTCGGCGGGCAGGTCGAGCGGTACGCGGTCGGACAGCTCCAGGGCGCCGTCGGCGGTGCGCCGGTAGTGGCCCACGGTCAGCCGGTGCGGGCGCAGCACGCCGTCGGCGGAGGTGTGCGCGATCCGGCCGTCGGTCACCCGCAGGGTGTCCACGCCGGTGGTGCGCAGCCAGCGGTCGGCCCAGCCGTGGACGTCGCGCCCACTGGCCGCCGTCAGGGCCCGGAGCAGGTCGTCGAGGGTGGCGTTGCCGAAGGCGTGCGCGTCGACGTGGTCGTTGACGCCCGCCAGGAAGGCCTCCTCGCCGAGCCAGGCGACCAGCTGGCGCAGCGCGGCGGCGCCCTTGGCGTAGGAGATGCCGTCGAAGTTCTGCAGCGCCTCGGCGGTGTCGTCCACCGTGGTCGGTGCCACCGGGTGGGTGGAGGGGCGCTGGTCGGCGTCGTAGCCCCAGGTCTTCCCGTCGGCGGCGAAGGCGGTCCAGGCGCCGGTGAAGCGGGTGGCGGCGGCCGTGACCTCGTGGGCCATGTACTCGGCGAAGGACTCGTTGAGCCACAGGTCGTCCCACCACGTCATGGTGACGAGGTCGCCGAACCACATGTGCGCCATCTCGTGCACCACCACCAGGGCACGGTGCTCGCGCTGGGTGTCGGTCACGGCGGAGCGGAAGACGTAGTCGTCGCGCAGCGTGACGCAGCCCGGGTTCTCCATCGCGCCGAGGTTGAACTCCGGGACGAAGCACTGGTCGTAGCTGTCGAAGGCGTAGCGGCGCCGGAAGATCCGGTGGTAGTGGTCGAAGCCCTGCCGGGTGATTTCCAGCAGCTCGGCGGCCTCGGCGTCCAGGTGGGCGGCGAGCGAGCGGCGGCAGTGCAGGCCGAGCGGGATCCCGTCGTGGTCGGCGCGCACGGAGTGCAGCGGGCCGGCCACCACCGCGACCAGGTAGCTGCTGATCGCCGGGGTGGGCGTGAACTCCCAGCGGCCGGGCGCGACCTGGCGGCCCGCGCCGTTGCCGACCACGGTCCACTGCGGCGGCGCGGTGACGGACACCGTGTAGGGCGCCTTGAGGTCGGGCTGGTCGAAGGAGGCGAACACCCGGGGGCCGTCGTCGAGGAAGGACTGGGTGTAGACGTAGTCCTCGCCGTCGGCGGGGTCGGTGAAGCGGTGCATGCCCTCGCCGGTGTGCGAGTAGGCCATGTCCGCCTCGACGGTGAGTTCGTTCTCGGCCGCCAGGCCGGTCAGCGGGAAGCGCCCGGCCCGCAGCGCGCCGACGTCCAGCGCGCGGCCGTTCAGCACCACCCGGCGGAGGCTCGACGGTTCGACGTCCACGTGCGTCCCGGCGCCGGGGGCGGTGCAGCCGAAGCGGATCACCGTCGTGGAGCCGAACACCTCCGGGCCGCGGGTCAGGTCGAGGTCGAGGCGGACGGCGCGGACGTCGAGCAGCCGGCGGCGCTCGACGGCCTCAGCGCGGGTGAGGACCGAGGAATCAGGCATACGGATCATGCTGCGCCATCGGCGGGCGGGCGGCATCCGCTTTCCGGGACCTCCGCTACCCGGCGGCGCGGCGGGCCGCCTTGACGCGATCGGCCAGCTCGGCGGCCGGGAGGCGGCGGAGGGTGACGCCGTGGCGGGCCGCCAGCTCCTCGGCGGGTTCCGGCGAGGCCTCGGCGAGGTCGAGCACCAGCAGGCAGTGGCCCTCGTCGACCTCCTCGCTCAGCACGATCAGCGCGGCGCCGCCCTCGTGGTCGCGCCAGGTCTCGGCGGCGTTGCCGATCGCCGTTCCGGCCGCCCAGCCCAGCAGGACGCCGATCGGGCCGCCGAGCAGCCCGGCGAGGCCGCCGGCCACGCCCGCGCCCACGGTCGGCGCGCCCGCCCCGCGCACCTGGGACGCCGGGAAGTCCAGGGTGCCGTCGGCCAGGCGCTCGACGATCGCGGACTGGCGCAGGCCGGGCAGGTGGGCGGCCTCGTCGAAAGCGGCCCGGCAGGCGGCAAGGTCGGTGAAGTCGAGCAGCAGGACGTGGTGGTTCTCGCTCATCTGGTGACGGCTCCTCGCTCGTCGGCCGGCCGGACGGTCAGGCGGTCGGTCGGTCGGTCGGTCGGTCTGATGGTCGGACGGCCTGATCGGCCGGTCGGTCCCGGGCGGGTCGGCGCCGCCGCGGGACCAGTCCAGCTTGGGCCCGGGAGCGGGCGCCCGCCCTGCGGTGGTGCCCCGTCCGTGCCCCGGCCGTGCCGCGCGGGCCGCGTCCGGGACCGCCGCGGCACGGCTCAGTCGGAGGGGTAGGTGTGGCGGAGGTTCCCCTTGGTGTCCGCCACCAGGTACCCGCTGTTGTGGTACTCGTTGGAGAGGTAGACCCGGATGGTCGTCACGTTGTCGAGCGGGAACATGTCGATGACCAGGTAACGGTTGGTCGGGTCCTTGACGTTGAGGGTCTCCTCGGCCTTCTTCAGCAGCGCGGGGACGACGTCCCAGTCGTACTGGGCGAGGTCCACGGGCTTGTCCTTGCCCATCGACCCCCCGGCGCGCTTGGTGACCTTGCCGTCCCGGTAGTCGTACCAGTCGTAGTTCCGGCCGTCGGCCGTGGGCACCTGGGCGTTCGCGTAGGTCCCGTAGACGTTGAGCGCCTTGACCTTCGTGCCGCCGCTCTGGGCGGTGATCGCCGCGACGGCGGTGCGCACGCCGTCCGGGGTCAGCAGGTCCTTGGACGGCTTCGCCGGCGGCTTGACGGTCGGCGCGGCGGAGGTGGTACCGGCAGCCGCGGTGCCGGCGGCGGGCGGCGCGAGGGACGCGGTCCCGGACGGTGCGGCGGCCGGGCCGGTGGACGCGGCTGCGGCCGGGGCCGTCGGGGCGCCGCCCCCGGCCGTGGGGGCCGACGTCCCGGTCGGGGCGGCGGCCGGGTCCACCGCGTCGCCCGTCCCGTCCGGGCGCAGCGTCCAGGCGAGCACGCTCGCCAGGGCGACCCCGGCGACGGCGAGGGTGACCGTGGCACCGGTCCGGCGGCGGGCGGGCGGCGGGGGCGTCGTGGCGGGGCCGGTCGCGCCGAGGAGCTGGGTCCCGGTGTCGTCGACGGGCCCGGGGAGGTACGCCGTGCCCGAGGAGTGCTCCACGAACGTGCCCGAGGACGGCTCCGCGTACGGGCCCGGGTACGCCCCGGCGTACGGGTGCGGGTACGACCCGGAGGGCGGGCCCGGGTACGCCCCGGCGGGCGGCTGCGCGGCGGGCGGCGGGGCCGGCGCCCAGGACGGCTGCGGCCCTCCGGGACCCATGCCCGCCGCGCCCACCGCGCCCGCTTCGGCCGCCGCGAGCGCCCGGTCGAGCTGTGCGGCGTCCGGCCGCACCGCGGGGTCGCGGGCCAGCAGCGCCGCCAGCACCGGACCCAGCGGCCCGCAGCGGGTCGGCGGGGGCAGCGGCTCGTCGAGGACGGCCGCGAGGGTGGCCAGCGTGGTGGCGCGGCGCAGCGGGTGGTGGCCCTCGACGGCGACGTACAGCAGCATGCCGAGCGACCACAGGTCGGAGGACGGGTTGCCCTCCTCGCCGCGGATCCGCTCCGGAGCGATGTACTCGGGCGAGCCGATCAGCGCGCCGGTGGCGGTGAGCGCGGTGGCGTCCTGCATCGCGGCGATGCCGAAGTCGGTGAGGACGGGGGTGCCGTCGGCGCGCAGCAGCACGTTGCCGGGCTTGACGTCGCGGTGCTGGATGCCGGCCTCGTGGGCGGCGCGCAGCGCGGCGAGCACGCCGCGGCCGATCCGGGCGGCCTCGGGGACGGAGAGCGGGCCGCGGGCTATCCGGTCGGCGAGGCTGCCGCCGGTGACCAGCTCCATGACCAGCCAGGGGTGCGGGTGGCCGGGGGTGTCGACGATGTGGTGGATCACCGCGACGTTCGGGTGCTGGAGGCGGGCGAGCGCCCGGGCCTCGCGCAGCACCCGCTCGCGCAGTTCGTCGGCGGCGGTGGGGTCGGCCGCGGCCATGGCCGGGTCCGGCGGGCGGACCTCCTTGAGCGCGACCTCGCGGTGCAGCATGGTGTCGCGGGCGCGCCAGACCAGGCCCATGCCCCCGCCGCCGAGGCGTTCCATGAGTTCGAAGCGGTTGTCGATGAGCCGCGTCTCCGGCGCCCCAGTGTTCATGCCGGACATCGTAGGGGCCACCATGGACAGGTGCCCCGGCCGCCCGGGTGGCCGCAGGGTCCGTGACACCCCGTCCGCACCGGAGTCGGCCTCGTGGCGCGGAGCGGGGGCCCGGGTCTGCGGCACCCGGACGCGGCCGCCACCCGCCCGGGCGAGGCGGGAAGGGCCTTCCGGGTGGCCCTGGGCCGGCCGCGGGCCGCACCGCGCGGCCGGCTCGTTGTGCCCGGCATGTCCGTACACGTCGCAAGGGCCACCTGGGCCGCACTGTCCCTGCTGGTCGTCACCCTCCTGGTGGTGGCCGTGGAGACCGACCACCGTCCGCCCCCGGAACGGCCTCCCGGGCCTCCCCCGCCGGAGGCCCGGGCCGGCTGGGTCGTCGCCGCGAGCGCGGCCAACGTCCGGCGCGAGCACTCGGTCGACGGCGCGGTGCTGGGTCTGGCCCGGTGCGGGGAGCCGGCCGAGATCGTCGACACCTGGATCTCCCCGCTGGGCACCCGGTGGAGCCGGATCGTGATCGCGCCCAGCGGTCTGACGGGCTGGGTCCTCTGGTCCCTGCTCAGCCACCCGGCCCCGCCCGGCCGGGCCGCCGCCTGCCCGACGCCGCCGCCCGACGTCCAGTGATCCGGGCCGCCGCGACGGCGCTGTCCGGGCCGGACTCCGGGCCGGGCGGCCGGCGCCCGCGTCCGGACCCTGGTCCTGGGCGCGCTTCATGTCGGCCACGGCCTCGACGAACGCCGCGTCGAGGCCGTGGCCGAGCAGTTCGGAGCGCAGCTCGTCCAGCGGCTGCCGCCGGTGGCGGACCGGACGGCCCGGCTCCTCGGTCATGGTGCGGCCCAGGTCGTCGGGCGACAGCTCCTGCGGGCCAAGCACCGGGACGCTGTCGACGCCGCTCCAGGAGCGGTCCAGCAGCAGCCCGGCCGCCGCCGCGGCGATGTCGGCGACGGCCACCGGCGGGGCCCGGCGGTCCGCGGCGGCGGTGTCGCCGAACACCCCGTGCTCGCGGATCGAGGCGGCCTCCTCCAACAGGTTCTCGTAGAAGGACGGGTTGGCGAGGGCCCGGTGGGCGACGCCGGATCCGGCGATCAGGTCGTCCATGGCCGGGGAGGCGGTGACCAACCCGGCCCGGGCGGCCTGCGGGGTGCCGCGGCCGGGCGCCGAGACGCGGACGACGTGGGCGGCGCCGTGGGCGGCGAACGCCCGCGCGGCGGGGCGGGTGAAGCCGCTGTAGGCCTGCTCGGGTGTGCGCGAGCCGTCCGGGGGCACCAGCCGGAAGACGGCGTCGGCGCCGGCGAAGGCACGCTCGACGGTCGCCGCGTCGCCGTGGTCGAGGCCGCGCCCGCGCCCGCGCGCGGAGAGCGTTGCGCGTCGTGGTCCGCGATCCCGCCCGCCTCAGCGACGCCGTGCGCGGACGGGTCGAGGTGGTCGTCGGCTCGCACACCCGGCACCCCCGCCACACCGCCGACGGCGCCCACCAGTGGCTGCGGGCCGCCGTCCGCCGGGTACTCCGCCCGGCACCGGGGGCGTGACGCGGCGGCGCCCTCCACGACGATGCGCGGCACCGGGGCGGAGGGGGACGGGCGTGGCCGAGGGGGACGGCGTGGGGGAACGCAGCCTCTCCAAGGAGGCGCACCGGGCGGAGCGTGACCGGCTGTCCGATGCCGCGTACCGGGGCGACCGGACGGGGTGCCGGCCGCCGTGGAACGGTCGCCGGGCCTGGCCAACGCCCGGCGGGTGGGAGGTCGCAGCGGCTGGGCACCGCTGCACCGGGCCGCCTGGCTCGACGCCCCGGCCGAGGTGGTCCACCGGCTGCCGGCCGCGGGTGCCTGGCGCACCCTGCGCTCCACGGACGGCGAGCGCCCCGTCGACCGCGCCGCCCGTCTCGGACGCGACGCCCCGCTCCCGCTGCCGGAGCCGCAACCGCTGCACCTGGTGCGGGAGGCGGACCAGCGGCCCTGGTGCTCCCGCAGGTCGGCGTGCTGACCGAACCGGCGGACCCCGCCCTGGGCTTCAGCGTGCCCGGCATGGACGGGGGCGTCGGCATCCGGCCGGCGGAGGACCGCACCGACCGGCCGGAGGGCCGGGCCGCCACCTGTTGGCGGCTGGTGGTGCAGAGCCGTTGCCGGATCGTCGGCCACTCCGGCCGGACCCACCGCCTCACCCCGGAGGCCTGCGTCCTCGTCGAGTCCGGCTGGTAACGGCACCCGGCGGGGCCGTCGGCCGGGCGGCGGCCGAGGTCCGGCGGAGGTTCCGGGGCGGGTGCGGGCGGGTAGGGGGGCCCGCACCGGAAGGGGCGGGGCGGACGGAGGTGGCGCCGGTGGGCGAGGACGCGGTGGGCGGCGGGGTGCGGGCCGCCCGGCCGGGCGACGCGGACGAGCGGCTGCGGCTGCGGGTCGCGGTGCTGGACGGCGCGCCGCTGGACGAGCGGTGGCGGGCCGCCTTCCGCGACGACCTTCGGGCCCGGCCGGGCCGCGATCTGCACCTGCGCGCCTTAGTGGCGCCGCCCGGCGGCGGCCGCGGACCGGCGGCCTGCGCGATCGGCAGCATCCACCACGGTTACCGGGGGCCGAGCCGCCCGACGGGACGGTGGGGGCGGATCCACACCGTGGTCAGGGATCCGGCGCACCCGCGGCGGGGGCCCGGCCGGGCCGTCACGGCCGCGTCGGTCGAGGCGCTCGCGGCGGCCGGCTGCGGCCCGGCCGGGCTGAGGGCCACCGGGGACGGGGCGGCGCTCCGCCGGGGGCTCGGCTTCGGTGCGGTGGACGGGTACGCACGGCTGGACCTCGGCGGTGGCCGCTGAGCCGTCCCGGCACCGCGCCCGTGCCCCGTCGTTCCCCTCGCCGAAGGAGGCCCCCCGGGTGGAGCGTTCGTCCTGTCCCCCGCCGCTCGCCGTCGTGCTCGTCACGGACGTGCCGGGCCGGGTGCTGCTGCTGCGCCGACCGGACGGCTGCTGGGAGTTGCCGTCCGCCGTCGTGCGGCCGGCCGAGGAGCCGCAGGCGGCGGCCGTGCGCGCGCTGGCCGAGGCGTGCGGGGTGGCCGCCGGCGCGGTGCGACCGGTCGGGGTGTTCGAGGAGGGCGCGCGGCCGGCGCGACGGCACGTGTACGCGCTGTCCGCGTACGCGCCCGGCGCGATGGACCGGCTCGTCCTCCCCCGGCACGCCACGCACGCCTGGTTCTTCACCGACAACCTGCCCGGCCTCTCCCCCGCCACCGTGCGCTTCCTGCGGGCGCACGCGCCGGCCCGCCCGCATCTGCCGCGCTCCCAGTGGCTCGCGACCACGCCGCGCGCGTGGCTGTGCACGGCCGCCGTGGTGACCGCGCCGGACGGGCGGCTGCTGATGGTCAAGCCACGGGTCCGGGAGCCGGACCGGCGGCCGGACGCCGGGCGGTGGAACTTCCCCGGCGGCGTGCTCGACACCCACGAGGACTCGCCGACCGGGGCCGCCCGCGAGCTGCGCGAGGAGACCGGACTCGACCGGCCGGCCGGGCCGCTGCTCGCGGTGGTCTGGCAGCATCCGGCTCCGGGCGCGGACCACCCCATCGTGCAGTTCTTCCACGACTTCGGTACCGCCGACCCCGCCGTGGTCCGGCTCGGCTGCCCGGACGGGGAGATCACCGACTGGGCCTGGTTCCACCCGGACGAGGAGCTGGACGCCGCCGCCGGCCCGGACCGGGGGTACGC
>NZ_JBHYUU010000224.1:0-11339 GCF_042749955.1 Kitasatospora sp. NPDC059462
AGCGCGGCCAGCGCGGCGCCCACCTCCACGGGGTCGGGGGGGGGGGGGCGGGCCCCCCCCGCCCCCCCCCCGCCCCCCCCCCCCCCCCCCCCCCCCCCCCGGGGGGGGGGGGGCCCCCCCCCCCCCCCCCCCCACGGCGCGTTCATCACATCGGGCAGCCTGGCCCTCCACCGGGCGCTGCGCATGTTCTGTCGCGCCGGCCCGGCGTGCTGCTGCGCCGGAGGCGGGACGCACGGTCCGGGCCGGCCGGGCCGGCGGGCGCCGCGTCCCCGCCGGCCCGGCCGTCCGCGTCGAGGACGGCCGGGAGGGGTAAGTGACAAAGGGAGGCGGGTCGGCGGGGGTCGGGGGTGGTGCCATGCCGTGGTGGGTTCTGCTCGTCGCCGCGTACGGGCTGGGCGTTGTCTGTGCCGTCCGCTACCGCCGCGCGTTGCGGGTCTTCCTGCACACTCCGGTGCGTACGCGTCCGCCCGACGAGGAGTTCACCCTGTACGAGGTGGCATTCCTGGAATTCCAGGAGCAGCGGGTGGCCGAGGTGGCCATGGCCGCGATGGTGCTCGGCGGCCGGTTGACGGTGCGGGACAAGGTGATCACCGTCGTCGACCCCGAACCGCGCGACGCCGTCGAGGCCGCCGTGCTGAAGTTGATCGGTCGCTCGCCCCGGCGCAGGATGTGGCGCAGGACGGGCCGGTTCGGGCGGAGCCGGGCCATCGTCGCGATCGGCGACGGACTGGGGGACCAGGGCCTGACGAGACACCCCGGCCGCTCCCGCGCGGCGGAGCGCCGCCACAACCTGCTGGTGTGGGCCCAGGTGCCGTGTCTCGCCATGGGACTGACGGCCACCGCCCTGGCCGCCGACGAGGGCGGCCGCCTCTTCCTCGTCCCGCTCGTGGCCACGGCCGTCCTGCTCGCCGCCGTCTGGAAGGCCGCCCACCCCGAGGTGAGCGGTCACTACTGGCGCAGCCATAGGACGGAGGCGGGGCGTGCCGCGCTGGAGGCCCACTTCGCCCGCCACCGGCCGTGGAGACCCGCCACCAACGACGACCTCTCCCCGCAGGACGCCGAACTGCTCGCCGCCGTCCTGCCCTGGGGCAGCTTCCGCGGCAGGCTCGCCCCTCTGTCCGGCGCCCTCCGCCGGCCCGAACGACCGCGCACCGGCGGCACACCCGTCAACGACCCGCCGGGGCTCGGCGGCCTCTGACACCGGCCCGGACCCTGTCCGCAGGACGGCCCCGACCGGCTGCCGGGACGGATCGCCCGTCACCGCTCCGGCGGCGACTGCCCGGCCTCCGGGTGTCGGTGGCGGGGCGGTACGCGACGTCAGTCGCGGTACTCGCAGAGGTAGGCGCTCTCGACCGCGCTCCTGACCTGGAACCTGCTGTCGGCCGGGACGTCGAAGCGGCCGCCGGCCCGGAAGGTCTCCCACTGCTCGGACCCGGGCAGCCTGACGGTCAGCGCGCCACTGACCACGTGCATGATCTCCCGCTTCGCGGTGCCGAACTCGTACTCACCGGGCGCCATGACGCCGACGGTCGCCGGACCGTCCTCCGCCGTGAAGGCGATCGACCTGACCGCGCCGTCGAAGTACTCGTTGACCTTGAACATCGGCATCCTCTCGGGAGACGGGCACAGCAGGGGCGCCCCGCCCGTCGCAGGCCGGCCCCCGGGGAGGGAAGGCTACCGGCAGCCGTCAACGCCCTTCCGCGACGTCCGGGGAGCGGACGGCGACCGGTACCGCAGCGGTCGGCCGATCGACGTCAGGACCACGACCCACCCGGCAGAGCTTCCCCCCGTCGACATCCACCAACTGCGCGAATGCCGCTCCTCGACCACCACGGCACCCACCGTCACCGGCCTCGGCCGTACTGCGCCCGCCCCGGTGCCGCGATCCTGCGAGGCACCCAGGAGTTCCTCGCACTCCTCGGCGTCACAGGGCCCGGGCCCCATCGGGTCAGGTGCAGGCCGTCGTGGAGCAGGGCCTCGCACACCCGCGTCCGGACCGCACCGCCCGGTGACCGTGTGGGTGGTCACCGTCGGGGCCAGGTCGGGAGTCCGCGGGTCCGCGCGGACCCGCAGGGCGTCGAGCACCCGGTGTCCGGTCTCCGGCGCCGGGCCGTGCGCGGCACGGTACCTGGAGACCCGGGCGGTCACCGCGGTGAGGCGGCCGGTCAGGGTGCCGTCGAAGTCGAGCATCGCCAACTGCTGCTCGCGTTCGGCGAGCGTCTGCGGGATCACGTCGTTCGACACCGCCCCGGGGCGCGGCGAGCGGTGGAGCTGGCCGGCGGTCGCGATGGGAGGATGACGCGATGGTGACGAATCGGCCGTGGGCGGGGCTTCACGGTGACCTGCTGGCGGCGAAGGCACTGGTGTACGGCCCGGGCGGCTTCGTCTGTTCGCTGCCGGTGGTCGAGCCGGAGAGTACCGAATACGCGGCTTGCGGATTCACGATCGATGGCCGCTCGGTCCGGTTCCGCGTGGCCAAGACCACCCCGACGAAGGTGGGCCAGTTCGTCACGGTGTGGCAGCGGTCCGAGGAGGGAGCGATCCGTCCCTTCGACGTCGAAGACGAGGTGGATCTCTTCGTCATCAGCAGCCGCGACGGCAACGGCTTCGGTCAGTTCGTGTTCCCGCGCGAGGTGCTGTGCGAGCGCGGCATCGTCTCCCGCAACGGCTCCGGCGGGAAGAGAGGATTCCGTGTCTACCCGCCGTGGGTGACCACGGCCAACCGGCAAGCCCGCAGCACGCAGGCCTGGCAGATGAGTTACTTCTTCCCCATCGGCCAGGACGGGCCTGCGGACATGGCACGCGCCCAGGCGCTCTACCACCCGTAGGTGCCCCTTCAATCCACCGCCGAACAACCCGGCCCGATTCGCCGCACCCGTACACGAGACCTGTCACCCGCAAGCCCGGCCACCGCCCCGGACCGGCCGCGCGGTCTCCTGGCCCCGGACGAAGCGCAGCGGGCGGGACCGGACGACGAGAGACTGACCGCAGGACCGGGCGGGCTGTGCGGCGAGGATTTCGTGGCTGCCCTCGTCCAGCCGGCGGCAGCGGGCGCGGGTCGGGCGGACGGATCGCGGCAGGGCGGACGGCTCGCGGCCGGTACGGGCGCCCGGAGGGTGCGGACGCCGGTTCCCGCGCACCGGCCGCCAACGCATGAATCCGCAGATCAAGGGCATGCGGACGCGGAGAGCGGCCGGCGCAGCCAGGGGCCGGCCCGACGACGAAGGGAGCAACCCCGCGGTGACCGAGCAGACCCGGCCCCCCGAAGCCGTACCTCCTCACGACCCCGGCGGCCCCGACCGTCCCCCGTTGGTGCCGGATCCGCCGCCGCCACCCGGCGCGCCTGTACCGCCCCCGGAGCCGCAGCGTCCCGCTCCGGCCCCGCCGAACCCCGAACCGGCCGCACCGGGACCGGGCGAGCCCCGAACCCCCGAACCGCCGGACTAGTGTCCCGAGCCCTTGATCCGTCGGCAGTGTCCGGCGCGGATCCGCCATCCGCGACGCGCAAAAGGCAATGGCGGCGGCAGGGCGGCGAAAGGCCGCCCCGCGGGCGGCGCGTCAGCGTGCGGCCGGGGCACGTGGTCTCCGCCCGGCCGGGCCGGCCCTGTGTCCGGACGGGTGGACCACCCGCTGCGCCCGTCCGGTGATGCGGCGTTCGGGCACGAAGCCACCGCCAGGATCGGCCAGGTGGTGGGCCGTCGCCCGCTCCTCCGCGGTCACGGCCACCGGCCTCACCCCGGGGCGGTGAGAACGGGGACGGTCCTGTTCTCACCGGCCGCCCGAGCTCACAGGGATCCGGGGGTGTGATTCATCGGCCGGGCGGTTGGGGGACGCTCTCTGGACGCCGCACCGCGCGGGATCCGGCGGTCTGACCGCTCCCGGGCGTGTTGCGGCGCCCGTCGCGGTGGAGGGGCCGGGGACGGGCCGCGCACGGCCGGTTCCAGGAGCCCCTCCGTCTCGCAGGCCGAGCCTCGATCCGGCTAGGGCTTCACATCGAGACGCACAAGGGCACCGATTTCCACGAGCTGGTCCGGCAGCGCCAGGTCCGATATGCCCATGACCGTGCTGGTCGGCCGGTGCTCCCCGAAGTAGTCGGCGTGGAGGCGTGCTGCCGCCTCGAAGTTCTCCCGCAGATTCCTCACCAGTACCGTGGTTTCCACGATCTGGCTCCGTTCAGCACCGAACTGCCCCAGTACCAGGTCGAGGTTCTCCAGCGTGGTGCGGACCTGCAATTCGAAGTCGCCGGCGCCCACGAAGTTTCCATGCTGGTCATGGGACAACTGACCTGACACGTAGACGGTTTCACCCACCTGAACGGCCTGGCTGTAACCGTACAGCGATTCCCACGGCATGCCGAACCCGAATGCCTTCACCTGAGAACTCACAAGCCACTCCTTCGATACAGCGCACGGTGCTGCCCGTTGCAGACCGGAACCTTTCCGGCAGAAATTACAGGTCCTCCGGAGTTTTAATTTCCCGACCGCGAACTCGAATTATTCTCTGCGCGCACAGACGGGGCTGTGAACGCGGCCGAGCCCTCGTCGGCGCACACCCGCACCCGAACCGGCCCGGCCCGGCCCGGCCGTCGTGCTGGTGGTCACCGCCGGTCCCAGGCCGGGCAGGCGGGCTCCGGACGCCGTCGCACTCGAAGGCGCGGCCGCCATCAGCTCCTTCTGCACCCGAATCACCCCCTCAGCCCGCAAGCGGTGCACCCACCCGCGCGGCTGCGGGCAGTTCACCCCGCCGTCCCACTCCCCCGCCGACCGGATCCACACCTGCCACGGCACCCGGAACCGGGTTCACGATGCCCTGCGCGAGCGGACGCGGGTGGCCAACGGCCGGGACCCGCAGCCCGTGCGCGGTCACCGGGGCGGCGAGGCGATCGGCCACGACGCAGGCAAGCGGGGCGGGTTCGGGGCCGCCCGTGCGCTCGCCGCCGTGCCCGATGGGGCATGGTCGGGGCGGCCGGGCGGACGGGGCCGAACCGGGTGGCGACGACAGCGCGTCGGGTGGTCAGTAGCGCGTGACCACCACCACCGGGGAGACACGGATGATGAGGATCAAGAAGACCGCCGCCGTCGCGGTGGCGCTCCTGAGCGCGACGCTGGGCGGCGCGGTCGCCTCCGCGACGGCGGCCCAGGCCGTCCCCGCGAAGTTTCCCCGCGTCCACTGCAGCGCCACCAAGATCGAGGTGAAGTTCCTCGACGTGGCCGGCGGCCCGGTCAAGTGCGGCGGCGCCCTGGGCGACCCCCTCTACTACACCATCAACGGCGTCGACCACGTCTTCGCGGTCGGGACCGACAACGCCATGTGGGTGCGGTGGATCAGCCCGTCGGGCGTCCTCAGTGACTGGATCTCGTTCGGGGGGCAACCTCACGAACGAGATCCGGCTGTACTCCGACGGCTCCGACGCCCTGTACTTCCGCGCCCGCTGGGCCGACGGCCACCTGTACGAGATCACCCGCAACGGCGACGGCTCGTGGATCAACTGGCGCCGCGTCGGCTGAGAAGGCACCGGGCAACCGGGCGGCTGCTCCTCCTTGAGGTCGCCGGCAGGGCAGCGGGCTGGGCTGCATCGGTCCTCGACGGGCCCGCGCGGTTCGGCCTCCCCGCAGGCCAGCCGGGCAGCCATGAGCCGGATCACGGCGACGTTGATCACCGCTTCGAGGCGCGCGGCCCTGCGTGATGGCCTGCACCTGTGCGCTGCCTCCTGCCCGACACCGGGTCCCGCCCGCGGGGCCGGCCGGCCCCGCGCGGGACGGGACCGATCGGCGTCCCGCAGGGACCTGCAGCCGGAGGGGCGCGGCGGGGGCGGGCCTCGCCCGGCGGGACGTCATGTGGTCGGCGATGTGCCGACGGCCGGCCTCCGGGTCGTAGCGGGTCGGGCGGGTCGGGCCGGCGCCCTCCGGAAGGCGGTGGTCAGGACTTGCCGCGGCCGGTTACGAAGTCGCGCACCCGGTCGACCATGCCGGTACCCGGAGCCAGGAGCTTGTTGGCGGGCGGAGTGTCGGGGGCGGAGGGGTGCGGGCGGGTGGGCGCCGTCTTCTTGGCGGTGCGGACCTTGTCCCCCAGTGCGTCCAGCCGCTCGGGCGAGCACACGCCGGCCAGCGCCGGGAACAGGTTGTCCTCCTCGTCGCGCACGTGCTCGCCCACCTCGGTGATCAGGCGGCTCACCAGGACATCGAACCGCGCGTCCCCGACATCGGTGCCCTCCAGCTCCTTGAGGAGCCGTTCGACCTTGGCGTGGTCGGCGAGTTCCTTGTCGGCCAGCGACGCGCCGCCGGGCACGTGCTCGCGCACCGCCGGGTAGAGGTACTGCTCCTCGGCGACCGAGTGGCGCACCAGCTCGATGGTGAACTCGTCCGCGATCGTGCGGCGCCGCTCGTCCCCGGAGGGCAGGGCTTTGATCTTGTCGAACAGTTCTTCCACCTCGCGGTGGTCGGTAGTGAGCTCCGCGATGACGTTCCCGCCGTGTCCCATGTCCCAGTCATCCTTCTGTTGGTGGGCGGCGGTCGGCCGACCGCCGTACCGGGCATCCGTTCCTGTCGCGGGACGGCGGGCACCGCCGTCCCGCGAGGCATCACCCGTCTGCCCCGCGCGCCGGTCCGCAACCGGGGGTGAGAGGAATGGCCGGGCGGAGCAGCCGCGGTCGGCAGCGGCGATCGCGATGATCGCGATGATCGCGATTTCATGGAAATCATCCATAAAGGGCGATCCGAGCCGCGGGCCCCGAGGCCGATCTCGGCGAGCAGGTACTGCCGACCTGGACAGAGCTCGGCCCGGCCGGTTTCTCAGCGCCCGGCTGGTCATCGGCGTCGGCTTCTGGGCCAACTACACCATCGTGTCGACCGCGGCATGGTGCAGCTACAGCTACAAGTACGAGCTCGCCATGCAAGGCGATGGCAACCTCGTGCTGTACAACAGGGAAAGCGGCTCGGCGATCTGGGCCACCGGCACGTACAACCACCCGGGCGCGACGGCGAAGATGCAGTCGGACGGGAACTTCGTCGTCTACGACACCAACGGCACCGCCCTGTGGTCCACCGGCACCTGGTGGGCCGGCGCCGACTCGCACTTCGTGTTCCAGAACGACGGCAACCTGGTCGTGTACAAGGGCAAGGGCGAAGGCAACCCGGTATGGGCCAGCGGCACCTACGGCGCCTGATCCCCCACCCGGCGGGGCCGATTCCGCTGCCCCGCCGCAGCGTCTGATCCATGGTGCGGAGCTCCGAAAGGCCGCTGCCCTGTCCTTGGGTTCCTGGAGCAACGCCGTTCAGTCGGTGATCACGTGGCGCTTCGAGCCCGGTCGGGCGCGGCCGACCGGGCTCGGTCCCGTTTGGGGCCGCCGCGACGGGCCTGGTGGTGCGAGCCGTCGATCACCATCCCGTGCCGGCCGCCCCGGTCGTCCAGCGGCGGGCGGCCGAGGTCGCACGGGGCGGCCGGCACGGGCAGGGAGAGACGTTCGGGAGCGCCGGGGACCAGACGGTGGACCTGTGACGAGGACCAGGAGCAGTGGCACCCGGGTCGTCGCCGACGCGCTGCTCGGCCCTGGCCTCCGGTGGCGGTGGCGCAGGGGCGCACGCCGCCGTCCGCACGGGGCGGCGGCGCTGCCAGGAAACGGCGGTGCCCGGGCAGGCGAGGGGCGTGACTCCAGGGGTGCAGCATCCGTTCCGAACGATCGCGTCGGCACTGGTGGCCCGGACGGTGCTCATGGTCCTGGCCGGCCTCACGATCACCCGTCCGCCGCTGCACCTCTGGCGGCCGGAGGAGAATGGCCTCACCGACCGGCTCGCGGCGGGCCGCGGGCCCGTCCTCGACAGCGTCACCGCCGCATGGCTCTCGATCCTCGCGAGCACCGGGGTCGTGGTGGCCGTGGCGGGCGTCGGGGTGCCGGCGCTGCTGGTCGGGTCGCGGCGGCGGTGGCGGGAGGCGGCTTTCCTCGGCGGCGCGGTCGCCGCCCAGTGCGTCGTCTTCCTGCGCGCCGCACCTCGATACCGCGCCGCCGACTTCCGGTTTCCCGTCCGGCCACGTCGGCGCCGCGGTCGCGCTGGACGGTGCGCCGGCCGTCCTCGCCGCGTTGCGCGTGCGGGGACGGATGCGGCCGTTGCTCTGTGTCCTGGCCGCGCTGCTGGCGGCCCTGGTCGCGTTCAGCCGGCTGTACCGCGGCATGCACCACCCCGCCGACGTCCTGGCCGGTCCGGTGAACGGTGGCGCCGCGCTCTGGATCATGTGGCGGGCCTTTCTCGCCGACCGCGGGCGGAGCGCGGGGGCCACCTGGCCCGTCCGCCCGCCGGCCGGGCGTTCGGGGCCTGGCGGCGGGAGGGCGGGCTCCGGACGGCGCGGCTCCGGCAGGGGCTGGAGGCCGAGCTCGGCGCGAAGGACGGGCTCCGGCCACGACCGGCCGGCGATCCGCAGCCGTAGCGGCGGCCGGGCAGAGCCGGACGGATGGTCCAGGGGGCAGCCCGACCGGCCGTTCCCGCCGGCCGCGGCCGGGCTGATCAGTGAGAGGGCCCCACGCCCGGCGGGTGGAAGCAGGCGGTGACCGTCTTGCCGTTCTTCTGCCGGCGGGTGTGCCAGTGGTCGGCGAGCGCGTCGACCAGTGTCAGGCCCCGCCCGCCGACGGCGTCGGGGGCGGCCGATCGCGGACGGGGCAGCCGAGGGCTGTGATCGTGGACGCTCAGGTGCAGACAGCGCCCGTCCCACGTCAGCACCAGCTCCGCGTCACTGCTGGCGTGGACGTGGGCGTTGGTGGCCAGTTCGGACACGGCCAATACCACCGCGTCCGCGGCCTCGGGCGCGTCCTGGTTCCAGCCCAGGGCCTCCAGGTGCGTGCGCGCCCACTCCCGGGCGGCCCGTACTCCCGTGCCGAGCGGAAGGCGCCGGGCCCACCCCACTCCGTGGATCCTTGCCATGCAGATCTCCCTCCGACCTGGAGCGTTCGAGAACCTCCGGATGCGTGCGTCCAGCGCCTGCCCGCAGCCGGTGACCGCATGCGACGTACCTCACGGTCCGTCGGCAGCGACCGGCCGGGGCCCCCGGCCCACGACGGAACCGGGGTCGGCGGCGAGGCCGTTCAAGCCGCCGACGGCGCCGGGCAGGGGCAGGGGTTCGTCCGATGTGCCCGGGTCGACGGGGACGGGTTGGCCGCGTGCGGAGAGGACGGCGACCACCTGGTCGCGGATCATCGCCGACTCCGGCTCGGCTCCGGTCGTCTCCCCGGGGCCCGTGCCCGTGCCGTCGTCCTGCTGCCTCCGCACGCGGAGCGTCTGCGGTCCGGTGGGCGGCCGGGCTCAGGGCTGCCGCGGTCGTGGGATCCTGTGCGCGCAGCGCGTCCGCCGTCGCGGCGATCCGCTTCGAGGCGACCTCGGCGGCGCTCGCCCGGGCCCGGTTGCGCTCGTCGGCGGCTGTCGCGTTCAGGGCCACCGCAGCGAGAGCCGTGGCCGGCGTGGTGGCGCCGGACCTGGCGGCGAGGGCCTTGCGGCGTGGGGCGGTTGGTTGTGCGCTCCGCAGTGCTCAGGTGGGCAGGCCCGCGATCACCGTGGCTTCAACGGGGTAGCCCCAGCTCGGCCGCACGCAGCCCGGCCTGGAAGCGGGAGTCGGCCTCAAGCTCGGCCATCAGCCCGGCCACCCGCCGCCGGTAGGTGCGCAGCGAGAGGCCGAGTCTCCTGGCCGCCGATTCGTCGGTGAGGCCCGAACCGAGGGCTTTGAGGATCATGCGGCCGTCGGCATCGAGGTGCGGGACATCGCTGCCCAGATAGGTTTCGAGGTCGACGGCGGCGTCCCAGATCGCCCGGAACAACGAGCGAACGCCCTCGACCAGGATCTGCGACGTCGTCACGGTGTATTCGCGGCCGGTGGGGGTCTCCTGGCCGGCGAGGATCATCACCCGCCGGTCGATGAGAATGGTCTCGTGCGGCAGCGGCGAACGGCTGATCCGGACGAGAACGCCCTTGCTCCGCACCAGCCGCAGGTGCGCGCGGGCCTCCTCGTCGGCGAGCGCCACCGGGCTGAGCAGCTTCCGGGGGGTGAAGGCAGGCGCATCCGCCGCGCGCATCCGACGGCGGACCGCGGCCCTGGACCCCGGGTGCGACCAGGTCCTGAGATCCCGGGCGGCACACAGGAACTCGACCCGCGCGGACTCGAAGAGATGACCTGCGCGCGCGATCAACTCCGAGTCCCCCCGCACTGAGAACACCTCTTCGTTCCGCATCCCGCCAGTCTGGCAGCAAGCTGTCACGAACTCGCCGGACGTCGTGCCGGTGGACACCATGAGCGTCATGGCGATCAAGACCTTCCCCCTCGGCGGGGAGCTGACGATCAACCGGCTCGGCTTCGGCGCGATGCGCCTGGCGATGGGCACCTTCGCCGGTCCGGCGCGAGATCCCGGGACGGGCATCGCGGTGCTGCGCCGGGCCGTGGAGCTGGGTGTGAACCACATCGACACGGCCGGCTTCTACGGCCGGGACGCGGTGTGGGCCAACGAGCTGATCCGCACGGCACTGGCCCCCTACCGTGACGACCTGGTGATCGCGACGAAGGTGGGGCCGTTGCCCGGAGCGAACGGTGTACCGAGCGGGCAGGCGACGGCCGATCAGCTGCGCGGCCTGGTCGAGGCGGATCTGCGCTCGCTCGGACTGGAGCGGCTCGACCTGGTCTATCTGCGGGTCGGCGGGGTGACCGGGCCGGGTGCCGAGTCGATCGCCGAACGGTTCGCGGTGCTGGCCGGGCTCCGCGCGCAGGGGCTGATCCGGCACCTGGGCGTCAGCAACGTCGATGCCGCCCAGTTCGCCGAGGCCCGGGCGATCGCGCCCGTCGCGGCGGTGCAGAATCGGCACACCGGTGACAGGGGGCTGCTGTCCGAGTGCGAGGAAGCGGGTATCGCGTACGTGCCGTACTTCCCGCTCGGCGGCGGCGTCGGCAGCGGCCCGCTCGACGCTGAACGGCTCGGCGAGGTCGCCGCGCGTCTGGGCGTGACCCGGGCGCAGCTGCGGATCGCCCTGCTGCTGGCGGAGTCGTCGGCGGTACTGGCGATTCCGGGCACCGGTTCCCTCGACCATCTGGAGGAGAACCTCGCGGCGAACGATCTCGATCTCCGTGGCGAGGACCTGGCCGGCCTGCGGGGATAGCCGGTCGGCTCCGGAAGCCGGCCGGCCGGGCCTGCCCCCGCCCGGGCGTGCCGGGATACCGCGCCCCCCGTGTAGCGCGGTACCCCGACACGTCCGGGCGGGGGCCGGGGCGGGGGCGGGGCGGGGACGTGGTCCTCCCCGGGGGGGGGTCCGTGGGGGGGCGGTGGGGGTGGTGGTGAGGAGGTGGCCGGCGTGGGAGGTGAGGGTGAGGGC